>JBIIDF010000239.1:0-4736 GCA_044238535.1 Vicinamibacterales bacterium | reverse complement strand
AGGCTCGCATCAGCGGCTCGGGCCGCCAGCAGTTGCTGAATGGCGGCTTCGAGGGCGTGGTCGGCCGGCCCGAGGCGATGGGTGCGGCAGCCGGCGCTGCAATAGAGGACGGTGTCCCAGGTGCGGGCCCACTTCTTCCGCCAGGTGATGCGACGTCCGCAGCGTGCACAGGGTTTCTCGGGCAGCACAGGAGGTGAGACGCCCGGGGTAGCCCAGGCGTCCCCACGGCCTGGTGGTGCTACGTCCGCAGGTGCGTGTTGAAGAACGCGACCGTGCGCGACCAGGCCCGCGCGGCGGCGGCCTCGTCGTAGCGCGGCGTCGTGTCGTTGTTGAAGCCGTGCTGGGTGTTCGGATACATGTGCATCTCGTAGCGGATGCCATTGGCCTTGAGGGCGGCCTCGTAGGCCGGCCACATCGCGTTGATGCGCTCGTCAGTCGAGGCGTAGTGAATGAGCAGCGGGGCCTTGATGCGCGCGGTTTCCTCCGCCGTCGGCGTGTTGCCGTAGAAGGGCACGGCGGCTCCCAGGGCGGGCACGCGGGTGGCGAGCATGTTGGCAATGCCGCCGCCGTAGCAGAATCCCACGGCGCCGACGCGTCCCGTGCACTCGGGACGGGCCTTCAGCACAGCCACGGCCGTGACCATGTCCTCGCGCGTTTTGGCCTGATCGAGCTTGGCAAACAGGGTGCGCGCCTCGTCTTCGCCGGCGGCGGGATAGCCGCCAAGGGGCGTCAGCGCATCGGGCGCCAATGCCACGAAGTTGTCGAGGGCGAGCCGTCGGGCGATGTCTTCAATGTGCGGATTGAGCCCGCGATTTTCATGCACGACAAGGACGCCGGGCAGTGTGCCGGTGGCGGCTGCCGGACGGACGAGATAGCCTCGCATCGTGCCCGAGCCGCTCGGGGACGGGTATGTGATGTACTCGGCCTTCAGCCGCGCATCGTCCTTCGCAATTTTCTGGGCCTCAGCGAACTTCGGGCTGAGCGCCTCGAGCATCATGGCGGCGCTCATGCCTCCCACGGCATACTTGCGGGCCTTGTCGAGAAAGCCCCGGCGGTCGAGTGCGCCGTGCACGTAGGCGTCAAACAGGATCAGTACTTGCGGATCGAAATCGGCGGCAGTCTTGCGTTCCATGGGGCATCCTCCGCGCCGATGATAGCCCGAGCACGAGTCCCCGGAGACAGCGGCGACAGCCCGGTATAATCGGAGCACCGCCCGCGGGCGGTCATCACCTATGTCGCGTCCCGTTCACCTGGCCTTCCTCGGCTGCGGCTTCATCACAGACGTGCACAGTCGGCACCTGCGTGCCCTGGGCTCGTCGGTGGCGCTGCGCTATGCCAGCCGCGACCAGACGAAAGCCGAGGCGTACCAGCGCCGGTTTGGTGGGGTCGCCGCGTACGGTGATTATCACGCGGCGATTGCCGACCCGGCGGTCGACGCCGTGGTGGTGGCGGTGCCCCCGGTCTACCATCTGCCGCTGACGCTTGAGGCACTGGCTGCCGGGAAACATGTGCTGGTCGAAAAACCGGCGTTTCCGACGATGGCCGCGTACGAGGATGTGCGGGCGGCGAGAGACCGGGCGGGTCGCGTCGTGGTGGTCGGGGAGAACGACCACTACAAGCCGCTGGCGGTGACGCTGCGGCGCCTCATCGCCGAGGGCACCATCGGCGAGATGGTGTTTGCGCACTTCGCGACGATTGCCCATCGCCTGAAGACGGCCGACGACTGGCGGAATGACGAAGCCATGGCCGGAGGCGACGCGTTCTTCGAGGAAGGCATTCACTGGCTGCATGTGGCCGGGAGCCTCGGGCCGCGCATCGTCTCGGCGCACGGATTCCGTCCGCCGGCGTCGCGCCGTGGGCCCGACCGTCGGGCGAAGAGCATGATGGTGGCGTTCCGCTACGACAACGAGGCCGTGGGAGCGCTGTACTACTCGCGCGAAATTCCTTCGTTGCTCAAGGGCCTGCGGCTCTCGAAGATTTTTGGCCGGGAGGGCGTCATCACCTTCGAGTCGAACGGCGGCGTGGTCGTGGCGCGCGGCCGGGGATGGCCGCGCGTGATCCTGCCGGGCTTCCGTGACATCCGCGGCTATCAGGCGATGTATCGCGACTTCGTCCGGGCGATTCGTGAAGGCACCACCCCCGAGATGCATCTCGAGCGGGCCATGGACGACCAGCGGCTGATGGATCAGGTCTACCGCGACCTGCAGACGCCCGCATGACCGCGTTGTCCTACGACATCGTCATTATCGGCAGCGGCGCGGGCGGAGGCACGATGGCTCGTGCGCTGTCCCGGTCGGGGGCGCGCATCCTGCTGCTCGAGCGCGGCGAGCGCGTGCCGCGCGAGGACGAGAACTGGGACCCGGCGGCGGTGTGGCGCGACTTGCGGTACCGTACCCGCGAGCAGTGGCAGGACGGCGTGACCGGCGAGTGGTTCACGCCGTATACGCACGCCAATGTGGGCGGCAACACCAAGTTCTGGGGCAGCGTGCTGTATCGCCTCCGTCGGGAAGATTTCGGGGCCCTCGAGCACGAAGACGGCACCTCGCCGGCCTGGCCCATCGCCTATGAGGACCTCGCGCCGTTTTACGACCAGGCCGAGCAGTGGTTCGGGGTGCGGGGGTTGGCCGGCAGCGATCCGACCGACCCACCGCGAGGCGCCTTTCCCCATGCCCCGGTGCCGCATGCCCCCGAGGTGGACGCGGTCGCGCAGGCCTGGACGCGTGCCGGACTGTCGCCGTCGCATCTGCCGCTCGGACTGCTGAACCCAGGCGACGAAGACGGGTGCATTCTGTGCCGGACGTGTAATTCCTTCCCCTGTCGCATCGGTCGGAAGAGCGATGCCGAAGTGTGTGCCGTTGACCCGGCGATCGACAGCGGGGCGGTGACGCTGTGGACCGGGGCGACGGCGCTGCGTCTGATCACCGATGCGACCGGGCGCCGCGTGAGCGAGGTTGAGGTCGAACGGGCGGGGCAGCGGGTGCGCGTGCAGGCCGGCACGGTCATCGTGTCCGGCGGAGCCGTGCATTCGGCGGCGTTGCTCCTGCGTTCGGCATCGAGCGCTCACCCCGAGGGGCTGGGCAACCGGTCAGGCCTGGTGGGACGCCGCTACATGGCGCATCTGGCGACCATGATGCAGGGTGTTCAGCCGCTGCGGGTGAACCATGCGGTGTTTCAAAAGACCCTCGCCCTGAATGATTTCTATCTCAAGGGACCGGATGGGCGTTTCCCGCTGGGCAATATCCAGTCACAGGGGCGTACGCACGGCATCATGGCGAAGGTCGTGGGTGACACGATGGTGCCTGTGGTGCCGCTGGCCGTCTATGACGCGTGGGTGGCGCGCGGCCTCGACTGGCTGGTCATGAGCGAGGACCTGCCGCGCCCCGAGAACCGCGTCACGCTCGACGGGCAGGGCCGCATCCGCCTGCACTACCGACCCGATAATGTCCGCACACACGACCGCCTCGTGCGGCTGATGCGGCGGATGCTGCGCGACCTGGGAGACTGGGTGGTCGTGGCGCATTCACACAAGACCCGCAACACCACGCACCAGTGCGGCACACTCGTGTTCGGCACCGACCCGACCTCGTCCGTGCTCGACCCCTGGTGCCGCAGCCACGAGGTGCGGAATCTGTGGGTGGTCGACGGGTCGTTCTTCCCCTCGTCTGCGGCCGTCAATCCGGGGCTGACCATCGTGGCGCAGGCGCTGCGCGTGGCCGACCATCTTCTGAAGGAGTCTTCGTCATGGGCATGAGTGTCCGGTCGTTCAGCCACGTGGGCATCACGGTGTCCGACTTTCACAAGGCCGTGCAGTTCTACTGGGAAGTGTTCGGGTGCCCGCTGGTGGGCGTCGCTGATACGCCGCCCGATCGTGTGCGCACCTTCTTCGGAGTGGCCGGTGAGGCTCCGAGCTGCAAAATCGGATGGATTCGTGTGCCGGGTGGAGGCGTGCTCGAGATTTTCCATTTCACGCCCAGCCAGCCGGCCGCACCGATTCCGTGGAACCGGGTGGGCCTGACCCACATCTCGTTCAATGTCCGGAATCTCGACCGCTGGCACGACTACCTGGTCAGCAAGGGCGTCGAGATTGTCAGCCGACCCGAGAAATCGCCGCGCGGCCATTCGTTCTTCTTCGTGCGCGACTTCGACGGCAATCTCATCGAGATGATGGATCTGGGCTACATGCACTACGTGCTCGACTGGCTGGGCCCCCTGGGGGGCTGGCTGTTCCGCCGGGGCATGTATCGGCAGTACTACGAGGCGCGGGCTTCACGCGGCACCTCACGGGCCTGACGGCGCGGGCGCCCACCCCTGACGACGCGGCTCAGAAATCCCTGAGCGTACGCGGGGGCAGCGCCGCCCGCAATGCGTTGACGACGGCGATGATGTCGATGGCTTCCTGTGCGAGCGCACCGGCGACCGGGGGCAGCCATCCGACCGCGGCGGCGGCCATGCCGATGACGCTTAGGGCCATGCCGCCTACAGCACTCTGCAGCGCGATGCGGCGCATGCGGCGTCCGATGTGCAGCAGTTCGTCCACACGTTCCAGCATGCTGTCGAGAATCACGGCTCCGGCGGCTTCGGTGATGACCTCGCTCGCCTGACCGAACGCGATGCCTACCGTGGCGGTGGCCAGGGCGGGTGCGTCGTTGATACCGTCACCGACAAAGAGCGTCGGAGCCTTCAGGGTTTCGGCACGCACGATGGCAACCTTCTGCTCGGGCGACTGCGATGCATAC
>JBIIDF010000154.1:0-6904 GCA_044238535.1 Vicinamibacterales bacterium | reverse complement strand
AGTGCCTTGAAGGCTTCCGCATAATCGAAGTCCGGTTCCATCGGGTTCGACTTGTCGGAATGCTGATGAAGGATCCGGAGATTGAGCTGATTCGGCCACCAGTCGGCATTGGTGCGACCACCGGCCATCGTCGAGGCCGCCGCGACCCCGTGCATCGGACATTTCGAATGAGTAGACATGCAGTGCGTTCCTCGAGTGAGCAGCAGAGGGAATTAGCCCCAATTCTACAACGCCCCTCCACGACGCCGATCAGTGGCGTGGCCGTGCGCGCACCAGCGCCAGCAGGGCCTCGACGGCCGGCGGCGCGTCCCCGGCACGCCAGACCGCCGAAATGGCGATCTGCGCCCGCGGCAGGTGCTTGTAGACGACATCAGGCCACGACATCCGCTGCACCGCCGCCGGCACAATCGTCACACCGACGCCGGCCCCGACCAGGCCGATGGTGGTCGACACCTCGCGGCTTTCCTGGACCACGCGCGGCGCGAAACCCGCCGCACCACAGAGCCGGAGTACCTGTGCGTGCAGCTGCGGGGCGATGGCCCTGGGAAACAGCACCCACGGTTCTTCGGCCAGAGCGCGCAGGGGCACCCGCGCCCGCCCCGCCAGCCGATGGTCACGCGGCAGGGCCATGCGCAGCGGTTCGCGCGCCACTTCTTCACGGCGCAGGCGCGGGTCGGGGTCGACGCCGCGCACGAAGCCAATATCGAGGTCGTCGCGCAGCAGGGCTGCCACCTGGTCGGCCGTCACCATTTCGCGCAGGTCAACCCGCACCCCAGGCGCGCGCGACCGGAACGCCCGCACCACCGGCGCCAACGTGGACAGCATCATCGTCGGTCCGAAGCCCACGCGCAGGATGCCGCCCTGACCGGTGGCCATGGCCCGGGCTGTCTCGAGCATGAGGTCGGCATCGCGCAGCAGGCGTCGGGCCGAATCGTCCAGCAGACGTCCGGTCGCCGTCAGGACCACCCGACGATTATCACGATCGAACAGCGACGCGCCGACCACCCGCTCGAGCTGACGAATCTGCACACTGAGCGCCGGCTGCGACACCGCGAGCCGCTCGGCCGCTCGGCCGAAATGGAGTTCGTCGGCCACCATCACGAAGGCGCGCAGATGGCGGAGTTCAGGCCGGTCTGCATCATGCATTTGTTGAGTCTATCAATAGCCCCTCATGTTTTTATTGGACGGATGAATCACGCAGCCATAGTCTGGAAGACATGGAGCCGCAGGCACCAGTCCAGGCACACCGTTCGCCGATGGACGACGTCATCGACTACGCAGGGCTGTTCCCGCCGGCGGCGCTGTCGATGGGGGCAGCGCTCGACGAATACGCCGAGGCGTCGACCGGTCCCGATGCGCACATGCTGGGCCGCTTCGTGATCACGGCCGCCCACCTGCCCGCGTTCGCGGAGACCGTGGCCACCCGGCCCGACCTGCCGGCCTGCCTGCCGCTGAGCGTGATTGTCCGCGCGGGCTCGGACGACGACCACAGGGCGGTCGTGGCGTTCCACGCGTCTGCCCTCGCGAGCCGCGCCCCCATCGCCTCGCTCGAGTGCCGCCCCCAGGCGCCCTCGGGCATCGCGTGGCTGGTGCAGGCCTACGGCACGGGCCGCGCCATCTACGTGGAAGTCGATGTGACGGCCGACCTTGGCCCGTGGCTCGACGCCATTGCACGACATGACCTGCGCGCGAAGGTGCGTACCGGAGGCCTCACTCCAGACGCCTTCCCGGCGCCAGACGCGCTGCTGCGCACCCTTGACGCCTTCGTCACGCGCCGCATTCCCTTCAAAGCCACGGCGGGTCTGCACCACGCCGTGCGGGGCACCTACCCGCTGACCTACGCGCCCGACTCGGCGCGAGCCCCGATGTACGGCTACCTCAATGTGCTGCTGGCCACGGCGGCCCTGCGCGCGGGCCGGCCCCAGGCAGAGGTCCTGGCCCTGCTGCTGCAACCCGATGGCGTGGTCGTCGGTGACGCGGGGGCGACCTGGGGGGCGCTGCACCTGACGCCATCCGACATCGCGGCGACGCGCCGCGACCACTTCACGAGTTTCGGATCGTGCTCGTTCCGCGAGCCAGCCGGAGAGTTTCACGCGCACGCGGCGCACTGACGCGCCACCATACGGAGGCAGACCATGGGTCCATTTCCACACGACGCACCGCCACCCGTCATCAGCCCGGACAATCCGATGGGCACCGATGGCTTCGAGTTCGTCGAGTTCTGCCATCCGCAACCCGCCGAGCTCGATGCGCTCTTCCGCCGGGTCGGATTTCTGCCGGTGGCGCGCCATCGCCGCAAGCAGGTGACGCTGTATCGGCAGGGCAGCATCAACCTCATTCTCAACGCCGAACCGGGATCATTTGCCGCTGGCTTCGCCGAGGCCCATGGCCCCTCAGCCCCGGCCATGGCCTTTCGCGTCGTCGACGCCGACTACGCCTTCCGGCGTGCGGTGTCGCTCGGTGCACGGCCCATTGAGACGGCCGTGGGCCCGGGCGAGCTGCCCATCCCCGCAATCGAAGGCATCGGAGGCCTGCACATCTACCTGGTCGACCGCTACGGCGCACGCGGCAGCATCTATGACGTCGACTTCGAGTGGACCGGCGAGGCCAACGCCCAGCCGCAGGGCCACGGGCTCTATTACATCGACCATCTGACGCACAACGTGCACCGGGGACGGCTCAACGCCTGGGCCGGCTTCTACGAGACGATGTTCAACTTCCGGCAGATTCGCTATTTCGACATCGAAGGCCGGATGACAGGACTGCATTCCCGGGCCATGACCAGCCCCGACGGCAAGATTCGCATTCCCATCAACGAGGATGCCGGGGCGCAGGGCCAGATCGAAGAGTACCTGCAGCAGTATCGCGGCGAGGGCATTCAGCACATCGCCTTCGGGTCGCACGACCTGCACGCCTCCATCGAAGGATTGACCGGTGCCGGAGTGTCATTCATGCCGCCGCCCAACGACATCTACTACGAGCGCATCGAGGCACGGCTGCCCGGGCACGGTGAGGACGTGGCGCGACTGCAGCGCAACGGCATTCTCATCGACGGTGAAGGGGTGGTGTCCGGTGGCTTCACCAAGGTGCTGCTGCAGCGCTTCAGCAATACGGTGATCGGCCCCATCTTCTTCGAGTTCATCCAGCGGAAGGGCGACGAGGGCTTCGGCGAAGGGAACTTCAAGGCCCTGTTCGAATCGATCGAGGCCGACCAGATCCGGCGCGGCGTGCTGAACGCCGAGGCCTGACCCGCCGCGGCGCTGGATGGCCTGTCATGATGTGAGCTTGTGTGTAGAAAGGAGTCTGACCGCATGACGCCCGAGCATCTGCACGGCTACATGTCCGGCTTCGGCAACGGCTGTGAAACCGAGGCCCTGCCCGGGGCGCTGCCCGTGGGCCGCAATTCCCCGCAGCGGTGTGCCTACGGGCTCTACGCCGAGCAACTGAGCGGTTCGCCCTTCACCGCTCCGCGCGCCAGCAATGAGCGCTCGTGGCTGTATCGCATCCGTCCGACCGTCTGTCACTTCGGCGACTTCCGCGCCGCCGACATCGGCCTCTGGCGCACGGCACCGTGCGTGGAAGTCGAGGTGCCCATCGCCCCGATGCGCTGGGGCGCCCTGCCGCTACCCGACACGCCGCACACATTCGTGCAGGGCGTGCACACCATCACCACGGCCGGCGACGCCGGCAGCCAGTCGGGCATGGGGGCGCATGTCTATCTGGTGACCCGCTCGATGGTCGACGATTATTTCTACAACGCCGACGGCGAACTCCTGTTCGTCCCGCAGTCCGGCGCGCTGCGCCTGGCGACCGAGTTCGGGCGCATCGATATCGCACCTGGCGAGATCGCCGTCATTCCGCGCGGCGTCAAGCTGCGCGTCGAGCTCATCGACGGCCCGGCACGCGGTTATTTGTGCGAAAACTATGGCGGTGCCTTCACGCTGCCCGAGCGCGGGCCGATTGGCGCCAACTGTCTCGCCAATCCCCGCGACTTCCTCACGCCCCACGCGGCCTACGAAGACCGCGACACCCCCTCGACGATGTATGTGAAGTGGGGCGGTCGCCTGTGGATGGCCGATATCGGCCATTCGCCGCTCGACGTCGTGGCCTGGCACGGCAACTATGCCCCGTACAAGTACGACCTTCGGCGCTACTCGGCCGTCGGCCCGATGCTGTTCGACCACGCCGACCCGTCAATTTTCACGGTGCTGACCTCGCCGTCAGACACGCCCGGCACGGCCAATATCGATTTTGTGATCTTCCCCGACCGCTGGATGGTCGCCGAAGACACGTTCCGTCCGCCCTGGTATCACATGAACGTCATGAGCGAGTTCATGGGCCTCATCTACGGGCAGTACGACGCCAAACCGCACGGCTTCGTCCCTGGGGGCTTCTCGCTGCACAACATGATGCTGCCGCACGGGCCCGACGTCGACGCGTTCGAGCATGCCAGTACGGTGCCGCTGCAGCCGAAGAAGCTGGCAGGCACCATGGCATTCATGTTCGAAACCCGCTTCCCGCAGCGCGTCACCGCGTTTGCGGCCGGCCACCCTGCCCTGCAGCGCGAGTATGCCCACTATGGCCGCGCGCTGCAGAAGCACTTCACCCCGCACCAGCGCTGAGCCGGTCCGCACGAGGCACCGATGATCGACCGCACACACGATGCACGCCGGGCCAGCTGGGTGGCCTCGGCCCAGGGACATGCGGATTTTCCGTTGCAGAACCTGCCGCTCGGCATCTTCTCGACGCCCGCCGACCAACGTCCACGCCCGGGCGTCGCCATCGGCGATGAGGTGCTGGACCTGTCGGCGCTGGCCCTCAGCGGCCTGCTCGACACGCCGCTGGCCGATGCCGCGCCCCTGCTGACGGCCGAGACCCTGAATCCGCTGCTGGCCCAGCCCGCGGCCGTGCGCCTCGCACTGCGTCATGCACTGTTCGATCTGCTGGCCGACGATGCCCCCGAGCGCGCGCGCGTCGCCGCACTGCTGTCGGCGACCTCGCAGGTTACCCTCCACCTTCCGGCCCGGATTGGCGGCTACACCGATTTCTACGCCGGCATTCACCACGCGCTGAACGTCGGCCGGCAGTTCCGGCCCGATCAGCCGCTGCTGCCCAATTACAAATGGGTGCCCATCGGTTACCACGGTCGCACCTCCTCCATCGTCGTGTCTGGAACGCCGGTGGTGCGCCCGAACGGACAGCGCCGTGCCCCGGGGCAGGATGCCGCGGCGCCCGATGCCGGACCATCGCGCCGACTCGACTACGAACTGGAACTGGGGATCTGGGTTGGCCCCGGGTCTTCGCTGGGCGCACCGGTGCCCATCGGACAGGCCGAGGCGCACATCGCCGGGCTGTGCCTGCTGAATGACTGGTCGGCGCGCGATCTGCAGGCGTGGGAATACCAGCCGCTGGGACCGTTCCTCGCCAAGAACTTTGCCACGAGCATTTCTCCGTGGGTCATCACCACCGAGGCGCTGGCGCCCTTCCGCATGCGTCAGCCTGCCCGCCCCGAAGGCGACCCGGTGCCACTGCCGTATCTGTGGGATGCCGAAGACCAGGCGCACGGGGCGCTTGATCTGGAGCTGGACGTGTACCTCGCCACGCCCGCGATGCGTGCGCGTGGGACGGCGGCCCATCACCTGGCGCGGGGTCACGCCTCGCATCTCTACTGGACCATCGCCCAGCTGCTGGCACATCACACCGTGAACGGCTGCAACCTGCAGGCGGGTGATCTGCTGGGCACCGGCACCATTTCGACCCCCACACCCGAGGGCCTCGGCAGCCTGCTCGAACTGAGCGACGGCGGGCGGCGTCCGGTGGATCTCGGTGAGGGTGAGACGCGCACGTTTCTCGAAGACGGCGATGAGATCATCATGTGCGCGCGGGCGCGCCGCGAGGGCTATGCCAGCATCGGGCTTGGTGAAGTCCGGGGTATCATCCAACCCGCGCCCGTTCTTCACTCGTCGAACTCATGACCACGCTGACTCTTTCCACGCGCGAACGCGCCGCCCTCAAGGCACGCGCGCATGCGCTCGAGCCCTCACTGTTCCTGGGCAAGGCCGGGCTATCGCCCGCCGTCATTGCCGAAGCCGAGCGTGTCCTGACGGCGCGCGAGCTCATCAAGGCGAAGATTGCCGACGACGACCGCGACGCGCGCGAGGCTACGGGCGCGGCGCTGGCGGAGGCCACTGGGGCGGCGGTGGTGGCGCGCGTCGGCAAGGTGCTGATTCTGTGGCGGCCGAGACCGGCCGACCTCGCCGACTGATCGATCAGGCACGCCGGGACGCGGCCACCCTGAGCTGCTCGAGCACCTCCCACCGGGCGTACGCGGCCTCCAGTTCCACAGGAATGGCCTCGACGCGCTGCATGACCTCGCCGATCGCCGCGGCCCCCCGCGTGTAGAAGTCGGGCGCATTCAGCTCGGCGGTCAGCCGCGCCAGCTCGGCATCGAGCGCCTCGATGCGCGCCGGCAGCCCGTCGAGTTCGCGCTGTTCGTTGAACGTGAGCTTTCGCACACGCGGGCGCTCGAGTCCCAGGGACGGTGTCGTGTCAGCCCCGGCAGGGTCGACCTCGCCCCTGCCGTCTCCCTCTGTACCCGCCACTCGGGACGCGGGCGTCTCGACACGTGACACGGCCAGGTCCTGCGTCGCCATGGCCTGCGTCTGGCGCTTCCAGTCGTCGTAGCCGCCCACCAGTTCGATGACACGCCCGTCGGCCCCGAACGACAGCGTGCTGGTGATGACGTGGTCCAGGAAGCGACGGTCGTGACTCACCACAAGCAGCGTCCCGGACCAGTCCACCAGCAGAGCTTCGAGCAGCTCGAGTGTTTCGAGGTCGAGGTCGTTCGTCGGCTCGTCCAGCACCAGCACGTTGGCCGGCCGCGTCATGAGGCGGGCCAGCAGGA
>JBIIDF010000153.1:0-6932 GCA_044238535.1 Vicinamibacterales bacterium | reverse complement strand
GGGCCGGCGCGGCCGCGCCCCCCCACGGTCGGGGTGCGCTTCCGCTTCTAGTTGGCGAAGGCGGCGATGCCGGTCTGGGCGCGGCCCAGGATAAGGGCATGGATGTCGTGCGTGCCCTCGTAGGTGTTGACGCCTTCGAGGTTGACCATGTGGCGAATCACGTGGAACTCGTCCGTGATGCCGTTGCCGCCCATCATGTCGCGGGCCATGCGCGCGATGTCGAGCGCCTTGCCGCACGAGTTGCGCTTGAGCAGCGACGTGAGTTCTACGGCTGCCGTGCCCTCGTCTTTCATGCGTCCCAGCCGCAGGCAGCCCTGCAGGCCGAGGGCAATCTCCGTCTGCATGTCGGCCAGCTTTTTCTGGATCAGCTGGTTGGCTGCCAGCGGCCGCCCGAACTGCTTGCGTTCCATGACATAGCTGCGCGCGCGCAGCCAGCAGTCTTCCGCGGCGCCGAGGGCGCCCCACGCGATGCCGTAGCGGGCGCTGTTGAGGCAGGTGAACGGCCCCTTGAGGCCACGGATGTCCGGGAACGCGTTCTCCTCGGGGCAGAACACGTTGTCCATCACGATTTCGCCGGTGATACTGGCGCGCAGGCTGACCTTGCCGTGGATGGCGGGCGCGGTCAGGCCCTTCATGCCCTTCTCGAGAATAAAGCCGCGAATCTGGTCGTCATCATCCTTGGCCCACACGACAAAGACATCGGCGATGGGGCTGTTGGTGATCCAGGTCTTGGCGCCTGAAATCTGGTAACCGCCGTCGACCGTGCGGGCTCGGGTGACCATGCCGCCGGGGTCGGAGCCGTAGCCGGGTTCGGTCAGGCCAAAGCAGCCGATCCACTCGCCGCGTGCCAGCTTCGGCAGGAATTTCTGCCGCTGGGCCTCGGTACCGAATTCGTGGATGGGCAGCATCACGAGCGAGCCCTGGACACTCATCATCGAACGGAAGCCCGAGTCGATGCGTTCGACTTCGCGGGCGACGAGGCCGTAAGCCACGGCACCCATGCCGGCGCCACCGTACTCTTCGGGAATGGCAATACCCAGCATGTCGAGCTCGCCCATTTCCCGGAAGATCGTGGGATCGACGCCCTCGTGCCTGAACATGTCGAGCACCCGCGTGAACAGCCTGTCCTTGCAATAGGCGCGCACCGAGTCGCGCGTCATGCGTTCTTCGTCGGTCAGCTGGTCGTTGAGCAGGAAGGGGTCGGTCCAGTCGAATCGTGCAGTCGCCATAGTGATCCCATCTTCCTACAAACGGAGAGGCGGTGCGACCCCGTCACTCGGGGCGGTCCTCTTCTCTCCCACCACGGCAGCTACATGAGGGCCGGAGGCACCTCGTCTGTCACGTCGACAGCACAGAACCGCAGGGCGTCTTCGCTGGCGTGTTCCACCGCTGCCTCGTTGGTCGCGGCGAGCACGACCCCGCAGGCCACACCCGCATCGAACGACTGCTGCCAGCGACTGGCGCAGACCGCCCAGCGGTCGCCGGGCTTGAGTCCGGGAAATCCGAGTGTCGGCCGCGGGGTCGTGAGGTCGTTCCCGCACGAGCGCTGATGCTCGAGAAATTCCTCGCTCACGACCGCGCAGACCGTGTGCGATCCGGTGTCGCCGGGTCCGGTGTTTGCGTAGCCATCACGATAGAACCCGGTCATCGGTGCGATCGAGCAGATTTCAAGAGGGTTGCCAAGCAGGTTTCGTTGCGCCATCAGCATGTCACCGCGAACGATGATACCGCTCCCGCTCCTGTTGTCCGGGATCCGGTGCGGTCGCACCTCCGGAGGGACAACGGATGCGGCAGAACGGGCGCACCGCTCTGCGGCCCCGTCGCAATGCCGGGGGGCAGTGCTCCTGCTGACCAGTCAGGCGTGCAGCAGCGGATCGAGCACTGTTGGCAGCCCCGCGGCGCGACGAACAGCGGCGCGTCCGTAGAGCGCGCCCATCAGATTGCCGGTGCCGTTGTAGCCCCCGACGGCCCAGACGTCAGGATGCGGCGAGGCGAAGACCGGCAGGGCTGATGTGGTGTAGCTGACCACCGCCGCCCAGCGATGGGTGATGGGGGCGTCGATGTGCAGCGTGTCGCGCAGCAGGCGCTCGAGATGCTGCTGCACCGCTCCTCCCGGCGACGCATCACTGGTGCGCTCGGTGTCTTCCGAAGAGTCGCGGCACCCACCGAGGGCGAGCCGCCGGTCGGGCAACTGCTGCCAGTAGTCGTAGCCCCACCGCGCATACACGGGTCGTGTGAACCTGATGGCCGGCAGCGGTGCGGTCGCGAGCATCTGCAGGCGAATGGAAGACAACTGCGGCGACAGGGAAGGCAAGAGAGCGCCGAGGCCACCGTCGAGCGCCACGACGATGTACGGGCTGCGCACGGTGCCCTGCCGCGTGTGTACAAGACCCGATTCAAGGGCGGTGACGGCTGACCGCTCGAGCAGACGTGCCCCACGGGCCATCAACCGGCGGGCCAGTGCACGGCACCGCTCGAGGGGATTGCAGACCCCGTCATCCGGAAAGATCAGGCCCCGTCCCTCGGGTCCGTGGTACTGCGAGACGGCCAACTGATCTGCCCGCATCGCTTCGTACTGAGACTGGCAGTCGTCCCACTCGGCATCGTCTGCGGCGATGCGCAGCGAGCCGGTGCGGCGCACGGCGTCCGGGGTGTCGGCCACCATGCGGCTGAGTTCATCCAGTGTGAGCTGATGGAACGCGCGCGCCCACTCACGGCCATAGCGAGCGGCGGTGTCGTGGTGAAACCGGGCCGTGCCGCCCAGCAGGAACCCGCCGTTGCGGCCCGCGGCCTGTCCAGCGACCTGACCGGCGTCGAGGCCAACGACCGACAACCCCAGGCCGAGTGCCTCGTCGATGGCGGCGAGACCCGAACCCCCGAGACCGACCACGCAGACGTCAGCCGTCACGTCGTGGTTCAGCGGGGGCAGGGCATTCCAGTCGCCGTTGTCCCAGGCGGGGAGCGTCATGCGGGCACTCGACGGGATCACTGCTGGTGTCGTCTCACGGGACCGTGACCGGCAGCGTTGCCCCATAGAGCATCGTGCGGTCGTTGTCGCGTGCGGCCCATGTCAGCAGGGTGTTGAGGTCTTTGCGGACCCGGCCCTGAAAGATGCGTGTCCCGTTAGCCAGCACCGACACCGGCTTACTGAAGTCGATGGCGTCGGGCGACAGCAGCACTGTGGCCTGTTTCACCCCTCGCGTGGTCAGGGTGATGGTGTTGCCCTCACGAACGGCGTCCACGCGGCCATGCTGGGGCGGCAGACTGAAGACAGGCGTGATGCGCGGGCGTGTCTGCGGCAGATAGTTGCCTTCCACCTCGAGGGCCGCGCCAGCCCGCTGCAGGGTGAGTGTCAGCACGTCACCGACGTCGAAAATGGCCAGATAGTCGTTCAGGCTGACGCCCGCCGGCAGTTCGCGGCCATTGACGGCGGTGACCATGTCACCGGGTCGCAGGCCCATGATGGCGGCGGTCGAGCCGGCCTCGACGCTGGTGATGGTCATGCCATCCGACCGCAGCCCGATGTTTGTTTCAGAGCCGGCCGGGCGTTCGTTCAGATCGGGAAGCGCGGGGGCGACACCCTGTGGAGTGAGTGCGTCGATGACAATCCAGTGGGCCCTGGCGGCTGCGGGAGTGCCGTCCGACTGCCACGTGAGGCGTGCCGGATGGGGCTGGCGCGGTCGCGCCTGCATGAACGCCTCGATACGCGGCTTGAGCTCGGGCCACCACGACGTGTTGTGGCCGCCCTCCGGCATGACCACATAGTCGAGGTCGAGGCCCGTGGCGGTGAAATGCCGCATGAGGGGGGTGACCCGCTCGGCCGGATACAGCGGGTCCTGCCCGCCGTTGACGACCAGCATTGGCTTGTTCATCAGGTTGTGCAGGAACATCGGCCCGCCCAGACGCACGTCGCGGTTCCTGAGCACCAGTACAAAGCCGTTGAGCGGCACGATGCCCGCATACGGCGTCGTCTGGCGGGCGGCGAGATAGTAGGCGGCCGTCGCGCCGTCGGAAACGCCGGCGAGCACGACGCGGTTCTCGTCGATGTTGTAGGTGCGCTTGACCTGATCGAGCAGCGCCGCGAGGTTGTCTTCCTGATCGCGAGTCCACCACTCGTGCCCCTGCCAGGCAAGCGGCAACACGTAGATTTGTTCGGCGCTGCCCGCGAGGCTGCCGACGGAACCGTCGCCCCGTAGCGTCGGTTCGGGGCGGCCGACACCGCCGTGCAACTGGAGGCGCACCGGATAGCGGCGGGCGGGGTCGTAGGTGGCCGGCACATCAAGCGTGTAGGGGAATACCGTGTCGCCCACGCGTCGTTCGCCTCGCACAACGCCTGTGGCGGCACCGGCGACAAAGCGTCGGCCCTCGCGCAGGCGGCGATACACCTCATCAAAATCGGCGCCGGCGGCGATGATGCGGGCGGTCGCGGTGGCGGCAGCCGGAGGAGAGCCGGCGGCCCAGAAATCGGCAAAGGCGGCGTCGAGGAGACGCGCCTCCCGACTCTGGGCGTCAATGCCCCCTGAGGCCGCAGCGATCAGGCCAACGAGCAGCGCGAACCGGAGAGACGGGAGCACCTGCGGACTGTGCCAGGGCGGATGGCTGGGGCCGGAGAGGGGAGGGCTACGAGGACCGCGCCGGGGACGGGTCGCCTTCGAGCCTGACGTCTCCCTGAAGGACGGCGCCTGGGGCGACGGTGAGACTCTTGTAGACCAGTTCGGCTTTCACACGGGCGGTGGCGCTGATGCCGACGTGGTCGCAGATGGCCGAGCCCGTGAACCGTCCCTTGATCTGGAACGTGGAGCAGCGGACCTGGCCTTCCACGGAGCCGTTTTCGGCGATGTTGACGCTCTGGCATGACACGTTGCCGAAGACGCGTCCGTCGATATGGATGACGCCATCCGAGACGAGGTCTCCGCGCAACTCGACTTCGGTGCTGATGACCGAGGGCTTGGCGGAACTGTCGCTCACCAGGCCTGACAGGCCCGAGGACGCAGTGGGGCGCTCGGGGGCCACTCGCGCGGGCGCGGGCGACTCGTCCGACGGCTGACTGGACTTGGGTTTATTGAACATCTCGTACGACCTGCAGCAGTTCCAGCGGATCAAACGCGACGCCGCCGATGGACACTTCGTAGTGAAGGTGTTTGCCAGTGGTCAGTCCGGTCGCCCCAATCAGCCCAATAGGCTGGTCTTTGGTGACCGTGTCACCCACACGGACATCAATACGGCGCAGATGCCCGTAGAGGGTCTGCACGCCGCGGTCGTGCTCGATGACGACCATGTTTCCGTATTCCGAATAGACCCCTGCCATTACAACCCGGCCCGGCTTGACGGTGCGCACGGTATCGTCTGCCAGGGAAATGAAATCGACGCCCTTATGCATCCGCAAATCGCCGGTGACCGGATGGATGCGCACGCCGAATCCCGACGTCGCCTCGAGGGCATAGCCGGGCAATCCCGTGGGGAGCGCGTTCAGCACCGTCCGCAGCATGAGATTGGTGGCGCTGGCCGAACTGAAGCCCACGGACAGCAGCGGGTCCCGGAGCGCCCGGTCGGCGACGCTGACGCTGACGCCGCCGGCAGGTGACGCGCGCTGAATCATGTTGATGGCCTCTTCGTCGAGGCCGCTGTGCGACAACCGGGAGCGAATCTGGGCGTTGCTGTTGTTGAGGCCGGAGGTCACCGACGTCACCAGCTGGCGGAGTTCGCGGTCCCGCGCGGTCACCTGCTGTGCCAGCGCCGTGAGGCTGTGGTCCGCCGCCGCGGCCTGTGTGCCGTGATAGTCGAGCGTTCCATCGATACCGGCGAGCGCCTGCCTGACTTCCGACTGGGTGCGCTCAAGCTGTGTCCGCTGCCAGTGCAGCGCAATGGTGGTGGCACCGAGGGTGACGAGCGCGGACGCGGTGACGCCGGCGAAGACGAGGGCCCCGCGGACCACCCCCTGCTGCAGGGCGGCGGAGACCGCAAAGTACCTGAGGTTGCCATCCTGTTCGAGAATAAGACGGGCGTCTCGGAATTCTCCGGACCACAACGCACGGACACGCGCGGGCAGGCTGGGGATCTCGCGGATGACGTTGAGCAACAGCGCAGAGATAAGGTGAACGCTCATTGGTTCGAATACCGTCGAGGGACCGGAATCGTTCTAGCCCTTCGGAGGCGCTCCCGCCCCGCTTCCGGACTTGGCACTGCCGGGTTTCGGCGCGGCACCGTCGGCGCTCCCGTGTCGGGTGCAGGTCAGCGAGCCCTTCAGCTGCGCGCCCCTCTCGACCTCAATCTCGCCGTATGTAATCTGTCCGTCGGCTCTGCCGGTGCTCCTGATCACCAGGCGCTCCGACACCACCACCGTGTCGCGGGCCTCGCCGAACAGTTCCACGTGTCTGGCACGCAGCGCCCCGACCACTTTCCCCCCAGGCCCGACGACCACCTCGTCCGCATCAAGCTCGCCCTGCAGGCTCCCGTGGACGCTTGCGCGCCCCGGTACCGAGAACGTGCCAACCGCAGACACTCCCTCTCCAACAATGATGTGGCCCTTGGCCTCGGACGCATTGCTCATGCGTTGGGAGTCTAACATGGTCCCCTTGTGACCCGACCCTGCAGCGCCGGGAGAAACTGCGCCGGACAGCACGAGGCTGCACGGAAAAAACGGTGCACGCCGTGTCGGGGCCGCTTTCGGTGTCGGCTGCGGGGGCGACGATGTCACAATCTGGGGAATACTGGCGCAGCACGTCCATGGCGGCGGCCGGTGTCAGGCCGGCAGAGCGTCTGCGGGCAGACAGTATCCGTTTGGCAGTGCGCCTACCATGCTCGCCTACGAATATTTTCACGGACGTCTGATAGCAGACAGTTTTTCGCCCGACAGGCCAGTAGCCTGTCAAGCGCCCGATTGCCCAAGGGTGGAGGTGGTTGAATGACGAAATTGAGGACGAAACTGAGCG
>JBIIDF010000152.1:0-6964 GCA_044238535.1 Vicinamibacterales bacterium | reverse complement strand
GGGCCCTGTGTACTCGGCGACGTGGAATTCGCCGGTCGACACATCGATGAGCGCCACGCCGTAGGCGGGCGGGCGCGACTGGGCGCCGGAAATCACCGCGACCGCCATCAGAAACGATGGCTCGCGGGCATCGAGATAGCCGGCGTCGGTGAGTGTGCCGGGCGACACGACCCGCACCACCTCACGTTTCACCACTCCTTTGGCCTTGCGCGGGTCCTCGACCTGCTCGCAGATGGCGACGCGGTAGCCGCGTTTCACCAGGCGCGCAATGTAGGTATCGGCGGCGTGATAGGGGACGCCGCACATCGGCACGGGGGCGCCACTGGAGTCCTTCGAGCGCGAGGTCAGCGTGAGGTCGAGCGCGCGCGCGGCCACCAGCGCGTCCTCGTAGAAGAGTTCGTAGAAGTCGCCCATCCGGAAGAACATCAGCGCCTGGCGATACTGGCGCTTGGCGTCGAAATACTGCTTCATGGCCGGCGTCAGGACGGTGCCGGCGGATGGCGCGGAAACTGGCGGAAGCGAGGAAGGCTGTGTCACGGAGGGCTGGATGACGGAGCACGTCGAGTATACGATCGACACAGGACGGACATCGTGCTCACTCTGGCGCTCGACACGACGACTCGCGGCGGCAGCGCCTCCCTCTCTGATGACGCCCGCACCCTGGCTGTTGTCCCTGGCGACACGGCGCGGACCCACGGTGAACGTCTGCCCGGTGATCTGGCACAGGCGCTACAGGACGCCGGTCGGTCGCTCGCAGACGTTGCGCTGCTGGCGGTGGCGCATGGGCCCGGCGCGTTTACCGGCATCCGCATCGGGCTGGCGTGCATGCAAGGACTGGCCGTGACCACCGGACGGCCGGTGGTCGGGGTGTCGGCGCTCGACGCGCTGGCGTACGGCCACAGTCGTCGACAGATGCCGATACGGATGGGCGTCTGCATGGACGCCGGGCGCGGTGAGGTGTTTCTGCAGTGGTTTCAGCGCGATCCCATCAGCGCGTGGGGCGTGACGCCGCTGACGCCGCCCGAAGTACTGGTGGTCGAGGCGGTCACTCCTCCGAGGATCAGCGAGGTGGACGGGTTGTGTGTGCTGTGCGGCGATGCGGCCCCACGATTAGGGGCACACCTCGGGGGTCTCTGGCGAATCGCCCACGAGGCGGAGCCACTGGCGCCGTCCGTGGCGGCACTGGCACGGTTGCAGTGGCACGCCGATGCCGACCCGCGCCGATGGACACCCGATGCGCTCGAGCCGCTCTACGTGCGCCGGCCTGACGTCGAGGTCACGCGCGAGGCGCGCCTGGAGTCGTGACCGTCGACGCGCCCGAGGTCGTTCCGCTGGCGACGCCCGACGATCTCGAGGCCATTCTGGCCATCGAGGCCGACACCTTCGCGCATCCGACACCCAGAGCCTTCTATGAACGGGAACTGGCACGCCCGGACGTCACGGTGTTGCGGGTGCTGCGGATACCTGGCTGCCGGGTCGCCGGATTTGTGTCGGGATGGCAGGTGGCCGGGGAGCTCGAGATCAGCACGCTGGCCATTCACCCCGGCCACAGAGGTCGGGGCTGGGGGCGTCATCTGCTCGAGAACACCGTGGCGTGGGCCGTTCGCCAGGGGCTGGAACGGGTGATGCTCGATGTGCGGCCGTCGAACGTCGCCGCCGTTGCCCTGTATCGTGGTGCAGGGTTTTCCCAGACAGGCATACGCCGCCGCTACTACATCGACCCGGTCGAGGATGCCCTGGTGCTCGAACGTCGGCTGTCGTTTTCGCCTAGAATCATCCCCTGATGTTTATCGACCGAGCTGGCTTCCCGTTCATCGGCGGTGCTCTGGGGCTGGCCCTGATGGCCCTGTGGTTCGGCGGTCGCTGGTGGGGGCTTCCCCTGGTGGTGCTGGCCGCCTTCTTTGTCTTTTTCTTCCGTGACCCCAACCGAACCGTGCCGACGGCCCCAGGGCTGGTCGTCGCCCCGGGCGATGGGCGCGTCATGATTGCAGGGGACGTGCCCGGCCCAGGGGCGCCAGCGGGGGAGTGGCGGCAGATCAGCCTCTTTCTCTCCCCCATGGACGTGCACGTCAACCGCACGCCGGTAGAAGGCCGTGTGACCCACATTGAATACCACCCCGGGGAGTGGCTCCCGGCGTATCGCATCGAGGCGGGTCATCTGAACGAGTGGAGCGAAACCTGGTTCGTTCGCGGGTCTCGCACGATTGTCTGCCGTCAGATTGTCGGTATGCTGGCCAGGCGTGTGGTCAATCGTCTGGCCGTCGGTGACCAGGTCACGCGCGGGCAGCGCTACGGTGTGATGAAGTTCGGGTCGCGCATCGACCTCTACGTGCCGCCTGATTTTGTGGTCGCCGTGAAGCCGGGCGACAAGGTCGTAGCCGGTGAAACGGTACTGGCGCGTGAACCCTGAATCGGAGCGGATCATGGGAAGCGACATGCAGGGGACGACGACGGCCGGCCAGCGGACGCCTGAACGCCGGGGGTTCAGGCGCGGGGTCTCACTGCTGCCGAGCCTCTTTACGTTGGCTAATCTCTTTTGCGGGTGGGCCTGTGTGGTCTACGCGATGCGCGGCGACCTCAGCACCGCGGCACCGTTCGTAGGCGTCGCCGTCATTCTCGACATGCTCGACGGCCGCATTGCCCGTATGACGGGGACGGCCAGTGCCTTCGGCGTGCAGCTCGACTCGCTGGCTGACTTGATTTCGTTTGGCATGGCTCCGGCCGTCCTCGCGTTCCAATGGGCGCTGAACGACGCCGGTCGCGTTGGCTGGGCGGTCGGATTTCTGTATGTGACCGCGGCCGCTCTGCGGTTGGCGCGCTTCAACATTCAGACGCACGTCGACAAGCGCTACTTCGTCGGTCTCCCGAGCCCGAGTGCGGCGGCTGTCCCTTCGTCGACCGTGTTCTTTTTTCCTGAGGGCTTGCCTGGATGGCTGGCCGTCGCGGTCGTCATCGTGCCGGCGCTGCTCATGGTCAGCACCATGAAGTACCGCAGCTTCAAATCGGTGGATCTCGGAGAGAAGCGGAGTTACCGGGGGCTGATTGCCATGGCGGCGGTGTTTGCCGCTATTGCCGCACGTCCCCACGAAGTGCTGATTGCGATGGCCTACACCTACATGGGATCGGCGTTTGTCGAAGCGGCCGTCAGCCGGATGCGTGGCAGCCGCGCCGCCACCGCCTAGGACGCGGAGCGGCGTTCGGGCCCGGCGACCGGCAGCACCAGTGTGACGGTGGTCCCGATACCCGGTGTCGAGTCCACCGATACCGTGCCCCCGCAGGCCTCGATGTTGCGACGGGCAATGGTCAGCCCCAGGCCCGTCCCGCGTGTTTTCGTCGAAAAGTAGGGTTCAAAGAGGCGGGCCACGACATCAGGCGCCATCCCCACGCCCGTGTCGGACACCGCGAGGTTCACCGACCGCGTATCTGCGGTCAGTGTGCCGATAAATCGCAGTGAACCTCCGCCAGGCATCGCCTGCAGGGCGTTTTCGATGACATTGCCGAGAGCGCGTCCGAAGAGGCGAGGGTCGGTCGACACCTTCGGCAGGGTCGCCGGAATCGTCACGTGAATCGCCACCGCATTCGCCAGGCCCGCTCGGTACGGTTCAACGACGCCATCGACCAGGGCCTGCACGGACGCAGGGGCCAGGTGCACCTGCGGCGTAGTGGCGAAGCTGGAAAACTCGGCCGAAATCTGCCGGAGCAGTCGCACCTGCGTGAGGATGCCGTCGACACACTCGTCGACCACGTCTCCCATCGGCCGGTCCCGATCATTGTGCACGCGCCGCAGGTGCTCCGCGCTTAACTGAATGGGTGTCAGGGGATTCTTGATGTCGTGGGCGATCTGGCGCGCCATGTCGGCCCAGGCGGCGAGGCGGTTGGTGCGTTCGAGTTCCACGCGCTGACGCTCCAGGTCAGCCACCATCCCATTGAACGCTTCCACCAGTTGGCGCAGTTCGTCGGCCGTCGTGACGAGGACCCGCACATCCAGTTCCCCCTGCGCGATGCGGCGCGCGGCGCGGGTCAGTCGGCTGACGGGGTCAGCGACCCGTTCAGCGGCCCGATAACCCAACGAGGCCCCCACCATGATGAACAGAATCGCCGCCAGGAGCACACGGCGGTCGAGCTCAGCCACCTGGTCGGCGATCTCGCGCTGGCGCGCGGTCTGCGGCACCATCAGCATGGCGTCCGAGCCCTTGAGCCGAACCGGAGCCGCGACGCGCAGCACTGGGCGTCCCTGTTCCACGGCATTCCAGACAAACGCCGGGGCCTGATGGATGTGCAACGCTTCATAGACGGCCGCGGGCGTGCGCAGGGGCCGCTCGCCGGATGCAAACCGGCCGCGTTCGCTGGTGGCCAGCAACGTGGTGCCCCGATACAGATCAAGCTCCTGGGCGACCACGCGACTCAGCCAGACCACGAGGGCATCGTCGTCGGCCCCTTCCAGGTCTGCTTGTGCCGAGATGTCCTCGACAATGCGCGCTGCTGCGGTCACGGTGTGGATGGCTTCAAGCTCGATGTCAGCCCGCAGGACGCCGCTGACATACGTCCGGAACACGACCGCGAGTGCGACAACCGGGACGACGGCGGCGGCGACACAGGTCAGAAACAGCTTGCGGTAGAAGCTGGCCCGGACCTCGCGCACGAGGAGCCGGGCCGACACCGGGGACCGTCCGGCGACGCTGCCGCAGACAGACAGGCCCGCAAGACCAACGACCAGCACCACGAGACCGAGCGCCACGACTTCCGACAGCATCAGCAGGTGGTCGAGGGCCGAGAGCGTGGGCATGGCGAGTACGTAAATCCCGGCGCGGTCACTGATGACATACGCGTCGCGGGTGGCGGCGCCAGCGGGCAGCGTGGTCCAGAAGGGCTGGCGGGACACCTCCGCGCGGGCACGCACGTCACTGGGGAGCGGCCAGCCGCGCGCGGACGACGTATAGAGTCCGCGACCGCTCCATCCGTAGACCGAGAGTGAGACCGGACGTGTGGCGGCGCGGGCCTCACCGCCGATGGCCAGGTCGCCGTAGTCGAGCATGACGTGGACGACGATGGCCCCGAGGCGCACCGTGCGACCTGCCGCATCACGGTGGCACACCCACCGGCTGGCATGTGCCAGCCGACGGTCTTCCGAAAAGAAACTCGACACCTCCTCAAATACCTGCCAGTCACAGCCGGCGTCATGCGAGGGAGGCGCATAGGCCAGGTTCGGCAACCCGAGACCGAACGTACTGACGAGTGCACCGTGGGCGTTGTAGAGCTCGAGGTTCGAGGTGACGCGCCCTTGAGCCAGCCGCGTGTCGGCCCAGAGGCGATAAGCGATGTCGGATCGGGGAGAGGCCTCGGCCTGCGCCGGTGCGGTGAGCACCCCCGCGAGGTCGGGCGAGGCATCGAGCGCCGCGCGGACGTCACCCATCAGCGACTGAATACGGCTCCGTTGCTCCAGGACGGCGGGGGCCTGCACGGACATCACGTTGAGGCGGCGGGCGTCGTTGGCGGCCGTGAGCATGGCCGGGTAGAAGGCGATTGAGGGAAGCACCAGCGCCAGTGCCACGGTCAGCAGTCGAGTCGCTTGTGACGACCGATGCAGTCGCTGGGTCAGGGGGCCCACACGCAGGGCCAGCCACCACAACACCAGAACGACCAGCGCGATCGGGCCTCGCATGGCTGGAGAGGCCATCGGCCACCAGGCGCCAAGCGTGCCCGCTCCCCAAAGTGCCAGCAACAGGGCGCGCTTCGGGGCGGTCACTCGGGTCAACGCCCACCGGAGTGTCGTGGCCCGCAGCAGCGTGACGCCGGCGCCTGCGACAGCTGCGTTGAGGATGATCAGGGCACAGAGCGACGCCAGGCGCGCCGGCTCCCAGGGCTGCACGCCGAAGTGCAGCCATTCGACGGGCCATACGACGGACGCCTGTCGCAGGCCCTCTGCGTAGCCGACGACCACGGCGGCACTTGCCGCGCCCGCAAGGACCTGCGCCACGGCAAAGACAATCGGCGAGCCGGCAGACCATGCCGCCCGCCGCAGCGGGTGCCGGCGTCTGAGCAGCGTGATCGCCCCCGAGGTAATGGCGACCATCCCCGCACCGCAAATGGCTGTGATCACCATCGGAACCGCCGTGAGGTCCACCGACTCGGCGCTCGTCGTGAGCAGACGCCACGCCACCGCCAGCAGCACGGCCATGCCCGCACTGGTGCCCACCACGTCCGCAACCGAGTCGCTCGTACGACGGTGGGAGGCCAGCGGACCAAGCATCAGCAGTAGTGTGAAGGCGACGACCACAAGCGAGGCCGCCATGCCGCGCCGCCGAATCAGCGCACGTCGTTCCGACACGGCGTCGGCGTCGATACCCCACACGGCAGTGTGCAGGGGCTGGTCGATGACCACCCCGGTGACATCGATGCCGTCCACGGCCAGGAGATACTCGGACCGATTCCCCGGAGACGCCTGCCCGATGCGCTGCTCAGCCATCAGCATGGCAACGCGTCCGGGCGATGCGTCGGACCGTGGCATCGACTGGACGAGGGTCAGATACGTATCGGTGCCTCTGGTCACGATCGACCAGAGGGGTGGGCCCGACGCGGGTGCCGCACGCGGCGCCTCCATCACGGGAGTGCCGGCCCAGGCGCGCGGCTGCCCGGTCTCATCGACGAGTGACACCGACAGGTGGTCGCCCGCGCCGTGGCTGACCCGGGCGGCCGCCTCG
Organism: Vicinamibacterales bacterium; assembly: GCA_044238535.1. GTDB lineage: Bacteria > Acidobacteriota > Vicinamibacteria > Vicinamibacterales > UBA2999 > VFZN01. Next base: position 263 of record JBIIDF010000152.1, on the reverse strand, counting down.
AACAGCGGTCGCTCGGCGTCGCGTTCGTCGCGGGCGGTGGCGTCCACGCGCGCCACCGCGCTGGCCAGGGTCTCCAGCGCCGCCGCGAGTGCCTGGGCGTGTGTGGCGAGGATGGCCGAGGCACGCGCTTCGATTCGCACACGGGCGGCGATGTCGTCCGCCCCGAGCGTGGACCGTTCGTAGGCCGTGGTCACCACCCAGCACAGAGCAATCCCCGCCAGGCCCGTCAGGCCCAGACGGACGATGAGACCCGACTGCCGGAG
>JBIIDF010000007.1:0-23213 GCA_044238535.1 Vicinamibacterales bacterium | reverse complement strand
CGGCATCGTCCGACCCCTCCGGAATCGACGCCAGAAGCCGTTCGAGTGACATGAAAGACTGCCCTGATTCTATATCCGGCGGTGGCCCCGTGCGCGGCCTCAGTACCGCACCCGCACGAGCACCAGTCCCTCGGGGGGCGCCGTGGCTCCCGCGCGACGGCGGTCGCGCGACGTCAGCAGTTCACCGATGTACTCGGCCGGCCAGCGTCCCCGACCGATGTCGACCAGGGTGCCCACGATGTTGCGCACCATGTGGCGGAGAAAGCCGGTGCCCTCGATGTCGTAGTGCACGTAGCCAGAGGCCCCCGGCACCACGCGCAGCCGCGACCGCAGCACGCGTCGCACGGAGGTGCGCACATCGCCCCCGGCCGCCTGAAAGGCGGCGAAATCGTGCTCGCCCACCAGCAGGGCGGCGGCCCGCTGCATCGCCGCCAGGTCCAGCCGCGGAGGAATCGCCCACACCACGCGCCGCACAAAGGGCGAGGGCGACGTGTCCAGCAGCAGCGTGTAGCGGTAGGCCTTGCTGCGGGCATCGCGGCGGGCGTTGAAGCCCGACGGCTTCCCGGTCACGTGCGTCACCCGTACGTCACCCGGGAGGCGCACGTTCAGGGCACGGCGCAGGATGGCCGGCGGCAACGGATTCACCACGTCGACACTGACCACCTGCGCCAGCGCATGCACACCCGCGTCGGTGCGCCCGGCGGCCACGACGCCCACCGGTTGTCCTTCGATGATCGCCAGGGCCGACTCGAGAACTTCCTGCACGGTACGCGCATCGGGCTGTCGCTGCCATCCGGCAAAGGCCGTGCCCTCGTAGGCGACCGTCAGCGCCAGCGTGCGTGTGGGCTGCCGGCTCTCCGTCATGCTAGCGGGCCGGGGCGCCCGGTCTCGAGCCCGGCTTAACGACCGGCACGCCTTGCGCGCACAGCGGGCAGGCCTCGGGCTTGTAGGTGGGCAGCGTCATCGGTAGCAGGCTGTGGAAGGGCACATCAAGTCCCGGCTGTCCACCGCTGCGGTCGACGATGGAGCAGGCGCCCACGACAGTGGCCCCGGCGGCCCGGGCGACGTCGATGGTTTCGCGCGTCGATCCCCCGGTGGTCACCACATCCTCGACGACCAGCACCCGATCGTCCGGGCCGAGGGCAAACCCGCGCCGCAGGGCCAGCGTGCCCTCGACGCGTTCGGCGAACAGGGCCGGCACATCGAGGGCCCGGCCGACTTCCTGCCCAATCACGATGCCGCCCATGGCCGGCGACAGCACCACGGTCGCCCCGAGGCTGCGCACCCGGGCGCCGAGGGCGGCGCCGAGGGCCTCGGCGTCACGGGGAAACATCAGCACGCGGGCGCACTGGAGATAGCCGGGGCTGTGCAGTCCCGACGACAGCGTGAAGTGGCCCTCGAGCAGTGCACCCGAGCGGCGGAAGGTGGCGAGCACATCGGCGTCAGTCATCGCCCGGTAGTATAGCCAGACTCGCTGAACCGTCTGCGACCGGCCGACGTCTAACAGAGACGGAATTGTTTCCGAGGGAGCGTGGAATGGCCGTGAGGACACGAGGAAGGGCGCAGCGCGCGCTGGGCGTGACACTGATTCTGCTGGGGGTCATGGGGGCGGGCACCGACGCTGCCTGGGGGCAGACCGCCGGCGGCGACGCCGGTCAGGCGCGGCGCCTCAGCATGGACGAGGCCGTGGCCCTGGCGCTCGAGAACAACCTCGACCTGCAGGTCGAGCGCATCAGCCCGCAGGTCCAGGACCTCAGCGTGGCGCAGGTTCGCACCGGCTACACGCCGACCTTCACCTCAAACATCAACTGGAACGACCAGACCCAGCCCCCGGTCAGCCTCCTGGCCGGCAACAACCTCGAGATCACCACGAACACCTCGCGCTACGAATTCGGCGTCGGGGCCCTCAACCGGTTCGGTGGCAATTACAACCTGTCGCTCAACAACAACCGGGTCACCACGAATAACATCTTCACCAACTTCAACCCGCAGCTGGCCGCCAACGTCAGCCTGAACTACACGCAGCCGCTGCTGCGGAACTTCAAGATCGACGGCACCCGTCAGCAGTTGCTCATCAGCCAGAAGACCCGTGAAATTTCCGGCGTGCAGCTGCAGCAGTCCATTGCCCTCACGGCGCGCAACGTCAAGACGGCCTACTACGACCTGGTCTTTGCCATCAGCAATCTCGGTGTGCAGCAGCAGTCCCTCGACCTGGCCCGCCAGTCGCTGAAGGATAGCCGCGCGCGCGTCGAAATCGGCACCGTGGCCCCCATCGACCTGGTGCAGGGCGAATCGGAAGTGGCCCAGCGCGAGGAGAGCGTCATTCTGGCCGAGGCGGCCATTGCCCGCGCCGAAGACCGCCTGCGCACGCTCGTGTTCAACCCCGGGCAGCCCGACTTCTGGCGCATCCGCATCGAACCCGCCGACGTCGTCAGCTTCCGCGCCATTCCGGTCGACACCGACGCGGCCATCACCCGCGCCCTGCAGTCACGCACCGACCTCGTGGCCTCGCGCAAGCAGCTCGAATCGAACGACGTGAACATCCGCTTCTTCAAGAACCAGACGATGCCCGACATCAATGCATCGCTGACCTACTTCGCGCAGGGCGTCGGCGGCACGTCGTTTATCCGCGGCACCGGCAGTTTCCCCGGCCCCATCATCGGACAGGTCGAGAAGAGCTTCGGCAATACGCTCAAGGACATGTTCACGGGGAACTTCCCGACGTGGACGCTGGGCGTGCAGGTGTCGTATCCCCTGGGGCAGGCCAACACCGAAGCCGCGCTCGCGCGCGCGCGGCTGCAGGATCAGCAGGCCCGCAAGCAGCTGCAGAGCCAGGAATTGCAGGTGGCCTCGCAGATTCGCGAACTGGCCCGCCAGGTGCAGACCAACGCCAAACGCGTCGACGCCACCCGCGCCTCGCGCACACTGGCCGAGCGTCGGCTCGAGGCCGAGGAAAAGAAGCTGGCGGCCGGCACGTCCACCAGCTTTCTGGTCTTTCAGGCGCAGCGCGACCTGAATCAGGCGCGGAATAACGAGCTGTCGGCGCTGCTCGACTACAGCAAGTCGGCGGTCGATTTTGAAACGGCCCAGGACGTGCCGCTCACCGGCAGCGCGGGCGTCACCGCCGTATCGACCGCCGGAATCACCGGTGGAGCCACCACCGGCGCCACGGCCGGAACGACGGGTGCCGGCGGCTTCCGCCAGCAGTAACGGCACCCCTGCTACACTCTCAGGCCGTGCCGCCCGTCACGGCCATCGTCATCACCAGAAACGAGGCCGCCCACATACGGGCGGCCCTCGAATCGCTCGCGTTTGCCGACGAAATCATCGTGGTCGACAGCGAGAGCACCGACGAGACGGTGCGCATCGCACGCGAGTGCTCGGTGCGCGTCATCGTCCGCCCGTGGCCGGGCTACGTGGCCCAGAAGAATTTTGCCGCCTCGCTGGCCACGCACGACTGGATCTTTTCGCTCGACGCCGATGAGCGGGTCACCCCGGCGCTGGCCGATCAGATGCGCACGGCACTCGACTCGGCACCCGATACCGTTGCCGGTTTCCGCGTGCCGCGAGTCACCTGGCACCTGGGCCGATGGATTCGGTCGACCGACTGGTATCCCGACCATCAGCTGCGCCTCTATCACCGAGGGCGTGCGCGGTGGGCCGGCCATCTCGTCCACGAGTCGGTGCAGGCCGACGGCGCCGTGCAGACGCTGAGTGGCGAGCTGCTCCACTACGCGTATCGCGACATCGCGCACCACTGGCAGACCATGAACCACTACACGTCGCTGGCGGCGCGCCAGATGTTCGAACGCGAGCGGCGCGCACACTGGTGGGACCTGCTGCTGCATCCGCCGGCCGCCTTTCTGCGCAACTACCTGCTGCGGGGCGGATTCCGGGACGGCGTCCCCGGTCTCGTCATTTCCGCCATGAATGCCCGCTATGTGGGCCTCAAGTACGCCAAGCTGTGGGAACTGTGGTCAGCCTCCACCTCGACACCGCCCGGACCTGGCGCGGCGGACAGCAACAGGCCCTCCTGACCGTCGAGGGGCTGCGCGCCCGGGGGCACCGCACCCTGCTGGTGGCGCCACCCGATGGCGAACTCTTCAGGCGCGCGCCCGACACGCCCGATCGCATCGGTCTGAGCGCCTCGTCGGAAATCGACCTCACGGCCGCCTGGCGACTCTCACGACTGCTGGCCACCCATCGTCCGGACGTCGTGCACGCGCACGATTCGCACGGCCTGGCCATCGCCGCGACAGCCCTGTCGTTCGGGGCCGCCGCACCTGCGCCGCAGCTGATCGCGTCACGCCGCGTCGACTTCCATCTCAACCGCAACTCGTTCTCACGGTGGAAGCACCGGCAGGTGGCACAGTTCATCGCCGCCTCGCAGGCCATCGCCGACATGCTCTACGCCGACGGCATCACCCGCGACCGCATCAGCGTGGTGCACGACGGCATCGATGTCGAACGCATCGGGCGCATCGCGCCGACCGACGTGCATCAGGAGTTCTGGCTGCCGCACGGCGTCCCGGTCCTCGTCAATATCGGCGCGCTCGTGGATCACAAGGGTCAGCGCTACCTGCTCGATGCCCTGCCGCTGGCCATGCGGCGCATCCCCGACCTGCATCTGGTGATTCTCGGCGAGGGCGAGCTGCGGCGTCCACTCGAGCAGCAGGTGCAGCGCCTGCATCTGGAACGCGCCGTGCGGATGCCCGGCTTCCGCAGCGATGTGCTTGCGCTGGCACGATCGGCCGACCTCTTCGTCATGAGTTCGGTGACCGAGGGCCTGGGGTCGACGGTGCTCGACGCCATGGCCATGGGACTGGCCGTCGTGGGCACGCGCGCGGGCGGCATTCCCGAGGCCGTCGTCGATGGCGAGACCGGCCTGCTGGTGCCAGTAGCCGACCCTCCGGCGCTGGCCGATGCCATCGTGTCGCTGATGAAGGATCGAGCGCGGCGCGCCCGGTTCGGCGACGCCGGTCGGCAGCGCGTCGCCCGGCTCTTCACCGTCGACCATCTGGTCGAGCGCACGTTCGCGGTATACCAGGACGTGGTGTCACGCGCCGCGCGCGTGACGCCGCGCGGCTAGAACCATCCGGCCTTGCGGAAGCGGTAGACGAGCCAGGCGTCGATCAGCACCATGGCCGCCAGCGCCGCCGGATAACCCCACCGCCACTGCAGTTCGGGCATGTGCTCGAAGTTCATGCCGTAAACCCCGGCGATGAGCGTGGGCACCGCCACGAGTGCCGCATACGCCGCCAGCCGCTTGGTGACTTCGTTTTCCTGAATCGTGATGAGCGACAGGTTGACCGACATCACGGTGGTCGTCATGTCTCGCAGGTTCTCTTCCGACTGCTTGAGGCGCACCAGGTGATCGAAGACATCACGGAAGTAGTCGTCCAGCCCCGCGCACGCGGGCGGCACGCGTCCGCCGTGCAGCTTGCCCGTCACTTCGAGCAGCGGGCCAATCGCCCGATCGAGCAGCATGAGTTTCCGCTTCAGCAGGTAGAGGGCCTCAATCTGCGCCCGCGTGTTCTGTCCGCTGAAGATGCGTTCCTCGATATCTTCGGCTTCTACCGTCAGAGCGTCGATCACGGGGAAGTAGCGATCGACCACCGCGTCCATCAGGGCGTACAGCACATACGCCGGCCCGTGGCGCAGCAGCTCGGGCTCGAGTTCGCAGCGGCGCCGCACATCGGCAAAGCCGGCCTCGGTGTCACGCCGCACCGAGACGATGTAGGTGGGCCCGACAAAGACGGCAATTTCGCCGTGCGTCACCTCGTCGCCGTTCCGCTCGACCACATGCAGGACGACGAAGAGGGCCTGTCCGTACTCTTCAAGTTTGGGGCGCTGATGCCCGTGACGGGCGTCCTCGACGGCCAGCTCGGGCAGGTCAAATTCCTCTTCGAGCGTACGCAGCTCTTCGTCATCGGGGTCTTTCAGCGCCACCCAGACAAACGAGTGGCCCTGGTCGAGCGTGCTGCGGATCTGATGCAGCGGAATGTCGGCGACGCGCGCACCGTCGCGATACGCCACACAGTTGACCAGCATGGATGCTCTCGGCGCCCCTCAGCGACGGCGCGTGGACGCGCGGATGCTGCCGCCCGGAAGGGCGTGCACCGTCGCCGCACCATCCTCGGCGATGAGGGTCAGGTTCGTCGATGGCGTGCCGGACACGGTATCGGTGTCGACGGTGATCGTCAGGGCACCGGCCGGCGCGGAATCGCCGGTGGCATACAGCGTCAGTCCGCTCCAGCCACTGGCCGTATGCAGGGGACCGACGGCAGCGGCCGTCACGCGCCGGCCTGTCGATTTGTCGTGCAGGCGCAGGTGGCCCCGCGCCTTGAGATCGCCCGGGGCCCACTGGACATCGAGATCGATTTCCAGGGCGCTGGTGCGTGCGCGGCCCGCCAACCGGACGCGCTCCGCAGCAGGCGCCGGGCGGCTGGGTTCGTCCTTCCGACGCGCGAGGACGCGGCCCGGACGGGCCCCCGTGGGCTGGCCGTCATCCCAGACGACCGCTCCGTTGATGACCACGTGCCTGATGCCCTCGGGCATGGCGGTGGGCTCGGCAAAGGTGGCGCGATCGATCACCGTCTGCGGATCGAACACGGTGATGTCAGCCGCCATGCCCGGTGCCAGCCATCCGCGATCGACCAGGCCGATGGTGGACGCCGGCAGGCCCGTCATGCGGAACACCGCACCCTCCCACGAGAGCACGCGCTGCTCGCGCACATACCGGCCGAGGACGCGGGGAAAACTGCCGTAGGAGCGGGGGTGCGAGGCCCGGCCCTCGACGGCGCCGCAGTCGCAGGCGACTGACGAGGTGGGGTGCTTCAGGATCGCGATGAGATCCGATTCAATACCGAACCGAAGGATGGCGCCGCCATCGCGCTGCTCGAGCAGGCGCAGCAGGGCCTCGCCGGGCGAGGTCACACCGAAGGACTTCATCGCATCGACCAGCTCGATCTGATGACCGGTGGCATACACGCCCTCGGGCCCGCCAAAGCGCGCGCGCATGGCCTCCTCGGCCTCGGCCACGATTTTCTGACGCTGTGCGGGCTCGGCGAAGCGGGCCAGCATGGCCTCACGGCCACCCTCGAGCGCCCAGCCGGGAATGAGCAGCGCCGCCAGACCCGACTGCCCGGCCAGGTAGGGGTAGACGTCGGCCGCGGTGTAGGTACCGCGCTCGGTGGTCTCGCGCATCATCGCCAGCAGCGCCGGGGCCGTGCCCTGCTCGCGGCCCTGCGCCTTCATGTGCGTGACGACCGGCAGCAGTCCCGCGCGCCCCGCCACCGACAGTGTCTCGGCCACGCCAACCTTCGAACTGAAGCCCGACTCCGGCGTCAGGCGGTCGTGGTTGGTGAAAAACGTCCGCCACGGCCCCGCGACCTCGATAATCCGGGTCACCTCTTCGGCCTTCGCATAATACGCAGGCTTGTAGTCGAGGCCGGCCGACACGCCGTAGGCCCCGGCTTTCAGTCCCTGCTCGAGCAGGTCGCGCATGCGAAGGGTGTCGTCGGCCGTGGGCCGGCGGTCTGTGGTCCCCATCACCTGCGCCCACACGGCATTGAAGCCGATCGACGTGGCCACATTCAGCGCCAGCGGCGCCTCGCCCAGCGTCCGGTGCTGGCTGACCAGGTCAACCTCGCCGCCGCCGTCGGCATTGATGACCTCGGTCGTCACGCCCTGCGCCAGCATGTTCACTGCCGACCGGAGCCCGGCCACGCTGGCGTGTGAGTGGATGTTGATGAAGCCGGGTGTCACAAACAGCCCGCGCGCCTCGATGACCCTGGCCGCCGACTGTCCGCTCAGGTCGCCCACCTCACGAATGACGCCGCGCACCACCCCGACATCGGCCCGCACGCCGGGAGCGCCGGTGCCGTCGAAGACCGTGCCCCCGCGGACGATCAGATCAAACCCGGGTGAGGGAGGCTGCTGTGCCCGGCTGCCCGTGAACGCCAGCGCGGCCAGCATCAGACACAGCACATCGCGCACACCGCGCCGTGAAGAAAGGGACATCATGCGTCCCGCGAGCATACACCGACCCCTAGACCGACCGGCGACCCCTGGGTGTGACCGGATGGCACACCCCGCGCAGCGGACAGTCTGCATCCCGCCGGGCCGTGCCGATGCCGCACGCGTCCATCATACCCAGATGGCACAGGGCAAAGTCGTATCGCACCGGGTCGTCGGCGTCGAGGTGCCGCAGCACGTCGGTGATCTCTGCGGCCATGCGCCAACCGGCCGTCGCCCTTCGGGTCAGCCTGAGGCAGCGGCCCACCCTGATCACGTGCGTATCGAGGGGAATTACCAGCTGCGACGGACGCACGTGTGTCCAGTGCCCGACGTCCACGCGGTCAGCACGCACCATCCACCGCAGAAACAGGTTGAGGCGCTTGCATGCCCCACCGGTGGACGGCCGCGAGAAGAAGTAGGCGACCCCGGGCCGTGCCGGCACGCGGCCATAGGCCGCCGTCAGATCGAGCGCGAGCGCCCGATGCGAGAATGACTCGAGGGCCTCGCCGACCGTGACATGGCCTGCCTGATGGCCTGCGGCAAAGAAGCCTTCAATCGAACCGGCACGCTCGAACATCTGCCGCAGCACCCACAGCAGGGCGACGAGGTCGACACCGCGAATCCATCGGTGCCCGAGGGTCGCCAGCGCCCGGCCATCCCTGGCGGGATCGAACTGTTGCACAAACCGGGCGGGGCGCTCGCCCATCACCGTCAGCAGGGCTTCGAGTGACTGCAGGATGCTCTGCACGCGACCGAACGCGAGCGCTGCCGCGCAGAACGCCACGACCTCACGGTCGGCTGCGTCGGGATACCGGCGCACGACCCAGATAGGATCAGACACGACATGCTCAACGTCGAACGCGGCATACAGCGCATCAAGACGCGGCTTGAGCAGCCGCAATACCTCGCGGCCGGGGCCGCGATTTACGGCGCGGGCCACCCGGCGTCCAGCGTGCGCAATGCGTCGAGAATGGTCGCGGCCACCTTCCCGAACGTGTCGGCATTGATGCGGTCGGGCGTATCGGTCGGACGGTGATAGTCGGGATGATCCTCGACGCCGAAGTAGACAAACGGCAGGCCCGCCGTATGGAATACGCCGTGGTCCGACTGCTGTGTCCAGTCGTCGCGCCCCGTCGCCGGGTCGTCGTGGCCGAAGCGCAGCCTAATCGGCGCCCGCGCCGCCACGGGCTGCAGCAGGGCCCGCAGCGCCGGTGTCTGGCGCGTCCCCGATGCATACAGCTCACCCGTGTCGGCGCGGGCCACCATGTCGAGATTCACGTTCAGCGCCAGCCGGTCGCGGGGCACAGGCCACGCGTCGACGAAGGCTCGCGCGCCCTGCAGTCCCTGCTCCTCGGCGTCGAACGCCGCCACGATGAGCGCGCGCGCAAACGGCGCCGTGCGGCAGACCTCCGCGATGGCCAGCAGTACCGCCACACCCGACGCGTTGTCATCGGCCCCGGGGTGCATCTGTCCGGCGCGCGTACCGAGATGGTCGAAGTGCGCCGACAGCACGAATGCCGGCAGTTCAGGACGTTGCCCCTCGCAGCGTCCCACGAGGTTCGTACCGGTCACGGGCATCGCCGTCGCGCCTCCGCGGGCCCGCGGCGTGAAGGTGAACGCCTGCTCGAACCGATCGCCGTTGCCGGGCTTCAGGTGCGCCGCGACAAAACGCTCGCGCACGTACGCCCTCGCGCGGGCATTGCCGTCGGTGCCGGCGGCGCGTCCGCCAAACTCGTCCGATGCCAGCCGACGGACTGTCGCCATCAACGCCTCGGCGCGCAGCGGCTCGGGCACATCTGCCGGACGCACCACCTGCCTGCTGCCGCGGACGTCCGGGCTCACCGGGGCCGGGGCCTGCGCCAAGGCCTTGGCCACGAGGGCCACCGACACCACGGTCATCACCCCCACCGTGAGCGCGACCACGCGAGCGACCAGTCGGCTGTTGCGCATGTGTCGCGGTCCTCAGAACTTCGTAATCGGCACGCCCGATGCACACATCGGACACTCGTGCGCCGCCACATTCGGCGGAGCCTTGTAATCGATCAGTGACACGCGAGGCGCGGGCAGATCCACCTGCGACTCGCACCGGTCAATGATGTGCAGCACGGCCAGCACGGTGCCCCCCGCCTGCCGCACCAGTTCGACACACCGCGCCATCGTCTGGCCGGTGTTGAGCACATCGTCGGCCAGCACGACGCGGCGTCCCCGGACCAGCGATGCATAAAACGGGCTCAGCTGCAGCTGCCCCTGGTGCTCGCTGAACGGTGCAAACTCGCAGCGCGGTTGCGCCATCGGGCGGCGTCCATCCAGCAGCCCGGCAATGGTGTGCGCCAGCAGCGCCCCTCCGGTGGCGGGCCCCGCCACCACGTCGGCGTGCTCCAGCACTTCCCACGGCGTCACGTCGATCAAGTCCTGCGCCACGCGCCAGATGACCGACGGTGTACGGAACAGCTGATGCGGATTCAGATACAGGGGACCATGGAACCCGTTGCCGTAGTCGAAGTGCCCCTGCAGCACCACCTGATGGGTCCGCAGGTCATCGGCGGCCCGGCGTCGAATATCAGCCTGACGCGATTCCATCAGCGGGCCTCCCCTGGCCATCCGGCGGCCTGGTTGGCAAACACGACGCGGCCACCCACGATGGTGGCGGCTACGCCACCGGTGAAGGTCCATCCGTGGTACGGCGTGTTCTTCGACTTGCTCTTGAGCGCAGCCCGGTCGATCGTCACCCGCAGGTCGGGGTCGATGATGGTGATGTCGGCCACGGCACCCGGCGCCAGCGACCCGCCCTGCACGTTGAGGATGCGGGCGGGATTGACGGACATCATCTCGACGAGCCGCGGCAATCCGATGACGCCGGCGCCCACGAGACGGTCGAGGCAGATCGGCACGGCCGTCTCGAGGCCCACAATGCCGAACGGAGCCTTGTCGAACTCGACATTTTTTTCGTCGGCATGGTGCGGCGCATGGTCGGTGGCGATGACATCGACGCTGCCATCCGCGATGCCCGCGAGCATCGCGTCCCGGTCACGCGCCTCGCGCAGCGGCGGATTCATCTTGGTGTCGGTGTCGTAGGGCACCGGTGCTGCCAGCAGGTCGTCGGTCAGCGTGAAGTGATGCGGACACACCTCGGCCGTCACTTTCACGCCACGGCTCTTGCCCTGTCGCACTGCCTCGAGCGTCGTCCAGGCGCTCATGTGTGCGATGTGCACATGTCCGCCGGTCATCTCTGCCAGCAGGATGTCGCGTCCGGCGGTAATTGCCTCGGCCGCCCCGGGAATGCCCTTGAGTCCGAGCGACGCTGCCACGGGCCCTTCATGCGCACAGCCCTCGCCCTTGAGCGACTGGTCTTCGCAGTGCTCGATGACCGGCATACCGAACATGCGCGTGTACTCGAGGGCGCGCCGCGCCAGCAGGGCCGTCGAAATCGGCAGGCCGTCGTCGGTGACAGCCACGCATCCGGCCGCATGCAGCTCGGCGATGTCGGCCAGTTCCTCGCCCTTCTGTCCGCGCGACACGGCGCCGATGGGATAGACGCGCGCCAGGTTGGCCTCGCGCGCTTTCTGCAGGATCAGCTGCGTCACGCCCGCGCTGTCGTTCACCGGCCGCGTGTTCGGCATGCAGGCCACGGCGGTGAAGCCACCCGTGACGGCCGACAGGACACCGGTCGCCACCGTTTCCTTGTGCTCCTGACCGGGCTCGCGCAGATGCACGTGCATGTCGATGAAGCCAGGACAGATCACCAGACGGGGCGCCAGCCGGACCACGATGCCGTCGGCCGCCAGGGCGTCGGGCAGGTCGCGCCCGACCTGCACCACGCGGTCACCGTCGATCAGCACATCGAACTGTCCGTCCACGCCATTCGCCGGGTCGACGACCCGTGCTCCCTTAAGCAACCGTTTCATGTTCAGCTCCACCTGCGAGAAGGAACAGCACAGCCATGCGCACGGCAATGCCGTTGGCCACCTGCTCAAGAATGACCGACTGCGGGCCGTCGGCGACCTCGGAGGAAATCTCCACTCCACGGTTGATCGGCCCGGGATGCATCACGAGGCATTCGGGCTTCGCCATCGTCAGTCGCTGCTCGGTCAGGCCGAACAGCAGGAAGTACTCGCGCAGCGAGGGGAAAAAATGTCCCTGCATCCGCTCGAGCTGAATGCGCAGCATCATGACGGCGTCCGCATCAGCCACCGCGTCTTCGACACGCGTCGTCACGTGCGCGCCCAGCGCTTCGAGTCCCGGGGGAATGAGCGTCGCCGGGCCGCACACCCACACCTCGGCACCGAGGCGCGTCAGCAGCAGCACATTCGAGCGCAGCACCCTGCTGTGCAGCAGGTCGCCGATGATGGCCACTTTCAGTCCGGCCAGCCTGCCTTTCTTTTCGCGAATCGTGAAGGCATCGAGCAGCGCCTGCGTGGGATGCTCGTGCATGCCGTCGCCGGCATTGATGATGCGTGCCTTGCACACGCGGGACAGCAGGTGCGCGGCCCCGGACGAGGCGTGCCGCAGGACAATCATGCTGGGCGACATCGCCTCGATGTTGTGCACCGTATCAATCAGCGTCTCACCCTTGACGACGCTTGAGGTGCTGACGGCGATGCTGAGGGTATCGGCACTGAGGCGTTTCTCGGCGACCTCGAACGACGTCCGCGTCCGCGTACTCGGTTCGAAGAACAGGTTGGCAACCGTCTGCCCGCGCAGCGTGGGTACCTTCTTGATGGCACGCTGTCCCACTTCCTTCATGGCGACAGCCGTGTCGAGAATGAGCAGGATTTCGCCCGGCGTCAGCTCGGCAATGCCCAGCAGATGACGCTGGCTGAGCGCAGTGGCAGGCATCACGGTCTCCATGCGCTAGGCTCCCGGCTCCACGGCCACTTCATCGACCGGGTCGATGTCGAGCAGCCGCACCTGCACCTGCTCGGACCTCGCCGTCGGCACGTTCTTACCCACATAGTCGGCCTTGATGGGCAGCTCGCGATGGCCGCGGTCGACCAGCACCATCAGCTGAATGGCACGCGGCCGCCCGAAATCGGTCACCGCATCCAGCGCCGCCCTCGTCGTCCGGCCCGTGAACAGCACATCGTCCACCAGCACGACGGTCCGATCTTCGATGGGAAACGGAATATCGGTGCGGCGCACGACGGGCGCCGGCCCGGCGGTCGCCCGGGTCAGGTCATCGCGATACAGCGTGATGTCGAGCGTACCGGTCGGCACCTCATGCCCGGTGACCGACTTGAGCACCGCGGCGACGCGTCGTGCCAGCGGCACACCACGCGAGCGGATGCCCACCAGGCAGACGCCGTCGATGCCATGATTGCGTTCGAGAATTTCGTGGGCCATGCGCGTGATGGCACGCGCGATGCGGTCAGCATCCATGACTATCGGCATGGCGCGACCCCTGCAGTCGGGTAATTCATGGGCTCCTCTTTGCGAACTCTCAGGTTCGCGCTTAAAGAGGCCTTCAGCTTACCAGTGCCGTCCCGGCCGGCGCAAACCGCGGTCAGGCGCGCCAGCTCAGCCGCGCAGCTGCCACGCATCTCCCTCGACAGACACCCGCCCCTCATCGGCCCGCTTGCGCAGGTGCGCCAGCACGCCTTCGCGCGCCAGCGGCACCAGCGCCGGTTCCAGCGACACATAGATGCGGCTGGCAATCGACTCGACCGTGTCGCGTCCCTCCGCCATGGCGGCGAGCACCTGATCTTCACGTTGCTGACGATGGTCGAGATACCGGTTGATTAAACCCACCGCGTCATGAATGACGGCCCCGTGGGCAGGCAGCACCACGCGTGGGGCCAGCGCCCTGATGCGACGCAGCGACGCCAGATACGCCGACAGATCGCCCCCATGCCGGGCCGGAATGGTGACCGTCGTACCCGCCAGCAGCAGGTCTGCGCCAAACAGCGTCCGTGTGTCCTCATGCCAGAGCACGAGATGGTCGGGCGCGTGCCCCGGCGTATGCAGCACCTGCAGCGGGCCCTGCTCGGTTTCGAAAACAGTAGCGTCGCCGATGGCGTGCCACGGGACCGCGGCCAGATCCCGCTCCGGCCAGGGGAACTTGCAGAATGACGCGGCCGGCCAGCGGTCGCACAGGATGGGCGCACCCGAGGCATGGTCGCTGTGCGCGTGTGTCACGACCACCGTCGAGGCCCCCTTCGGTAGCACATCATCAAGGGCATCGAGATGGTCGGGGTGACCGACGCCGGCATCGATCAGCAACGGACGCGCGCCAGGCACCACGTAGGTCCAGTTGCCGGCTCCTGTGATGGGACCGGGATTATGCGCGTGCAGGGTGAAGACTCTCAATAGAACACCTTCAGTCTGAGCGAGACGAGGTCGCGAGACCTGAGACGGCTGAGCGCATCCGTGCCTGCTCCCCAGAACATGCCGGCAAAGGCATCGACCCACCAGCCGTCCCGCAGATTCACAGATGCACTCAGACGGGCGAAACCGCTGGCTTCATCCGGCGAGACGACGCCGACCGCGCGCAGGATGCGGGTCTCGCGTGCGAAGTTGCGCTCGAGAATGCCGACGACCGTCGCATCGTGCGCCACAGGCTGGCCCTCGGGAGTGCGGCGATTGATCACGGCGTTGGCCGCCAGTCGATAGGCACCCGCCTTCCGGTCAACACCCAGACCCGCCGACAGGGTCTGCCCCGGCATCGCGGGGGCACCATCGCGCACCGTCAGCAGGCGTGACGGAAACCAGGCCACTTCGCCCCGCATGCCCCAGTCGCCGCGCACCGTCTCGGCATCGGCGCCGACCATTGTGAATCGCGGATGCCGTCCGCGCACGACCGGTGTGCCCGCCGCTGACGCGCCAGCCAGTGGCGGCACGACTTCGTACAGGGCCTGACCCTCAAATCCGCGATACGTGCTGACCGACCAGTCGACACGGCCCGTGGTGACGCTGGCACGCGCCCCACCTTGCAGATTCGACCATCGCACATCCGGCCGCTCGTCCGCATACCGCAGCGGCACACAACCGGCTGACGTGCATGTGCGAGTGGGCCTCAGCGAAAACGGCGAGGATGCCTCGTCCAGTTGATCGAACGTCGAGGCGCGGAACTGCGGCACGAGCACGGCTTCCACCTGCAGCCGGTCTGACGGCACGACGCGCGCGCGGACATGGGCCACCGCCATGCGGGCCTCGCTTCGTCCATCCAGAAAAAATCGCGTCAGGTCAATGGGGGCAATCACGTCGGTGGGCTGCACTTCATCCAGGCGACCCCAGACGACACGGCCGTAGCCCGCGCGGATATCCGCCTTGGCAAAGCGCAGTTCGGCGACCACATCGTCTGGCCGCACGATGGCTGCGCGGGTGACGACCTGGGATGACCGTCGTGCGACGAGGGCATCGAAAAATCCAGCGGCGCTGAGGCGAAGCGGACCGCGACTCCAGTCGCTGCGGGCCGTGACGTGCCACCGCAGTTCGTGGACGCCCTGATCGCCCGCGCGCTCTACCCGGTCCACCCTCGGCAGCGAATCGGCGGTGAGCGCCACCACGCCTGCAGGCCGGGTCTGGGCGGCCGCCATCGGCGCCAGACCGAGCAGCCCCAGCGCCAGCACTCCCGTCCACCGCATCAGGCGGCTCCGAAGCGGCGCGCAATCACCGGGGCCGACAGCCAGCGCGGCAGCGCCGCAATGAGGGCCGGCACCAGCAGCACCTCGGTCAGAAACGCCACTGCCATCGTCAGCGCCAGCAAACCGCCGAACCAGGCCGTTGGTCGATAGGGCGAGAACGCCAGCAGTCCGAAGCCCGCGGTGTTGATCAGGGCGGTGGTGAGGGCCGCGCGGCCCTCGTGGGTCGTGGCTAACTCGATCGCCGTGTCTGTGTCGGCGCCGGCTTCCGCTTCCCGACGATAGCGGCTGATGAAATGGATGGTGTCGTCATCCACAATGCCGAGCGTCACACTGGCGACCATGATGGTGGCGATGTTCAGAGAGATCCCGAACCAGCCCATCACACCCAGCACGATCAGAATCGGCAACACGTTGGCCACGATACTCAGCAGACCGAAACGGATCGAGCGGAACACGAGGAAGATCACCGCGAAGACAGTGACAAACGCCGTGGCGAAGCTGCTCAGCTGCGAGTCGACCATGTAGTGGTCGAGCGTTGCGAAGATGCGACCCGACCCGGTGACTTCGGTCTGCAGCCCGGTGCCTGCGAATTCCGCACGGGCCATCTGTTCGGCCCGGTCGATCTGGGCAAACACCACATCAGAGCTCATCGACGCCAGCTTCACGCTGATGCGGGCACGCGAGTAGTCACTGGCCACCATGCGGGCCAGTTCGCTGCGTCCCTCGTCCGAGAGCCCGAACACGAACAGCTCCTGCGCGACGGCCTCGGATGCGTCGGCAATCAGGGCCGCCTCGGCGGCTCCGCCGTGCAGCTGCTGGTGTGTCCGCTTCACATAGTCGGCCAGCGAGATCACCTTGCGCACATTCGGCAGGGCCTGCAGCTGTGTGCCCAGGCGCGCCATGCGCTGCAGGGTGTCGGGCTGACGCATCGATTCGGCAGGGCCTTCAACCAGCACGTCGAACGTGTAGATGCCGGAGAGCTCCCGGTCGATGACGTGCGCCGACGTGGTGATGGGGTGGTCGGGCGGAAAGAAATTGATGTGATTAGTGTCGACCCGCAGTTGCAGGACACCAGCCACCGCGACCACCGCCATCGCAGCCACGACCATCAGCACCACGTGAGCCCGGCGCACGGCCAGTCGGCCAGCGGCCGCCAGTGGTGCACGAAACCACGTCTCCTGCGGCGGGGCCCCGGTCGGGGGCGGCATCCACATGAGCAGCGTCGGCACCAGCACCAGCGACACCAGCACGTCGAACATCACCCCGAGCGCTGCCCCGATGCCGAAGGTCTTCACGGCCACCACATCGCTCGTCGCCAGCGACAGCAGCCCCAGGGCGGTGGTCGCACTTGCCGCCATCAACGGTGCGAACAGGTGGACGATGGACGACTCGAATGCCTCGCGTCGATCACCGGTCTGCCGCAGGACGTCGGTGAAATGCTGCACGATATGCACATCGTCTGCGATAGCCAGGACGACGATGAGGGGCATCAGCATGCTGGTCAGCACGTTGAACTGGAACCCCAGCACGGCGTAGAGGCCCATGGTCAAGGCCACGGAGACCCCGACCGCCACCGCAATCAGCAGCGTGGTGCGCACGCTGCGGAACAGCGCATACAGCGCCAGCAGCGTCACGGCCAGAATCGGCAGCGTCAGCTGTCGGGTGTTGGCGATCGTGACGCGGTTGTAGGTTTCACTGATTTCCAGCGAGCCATTGAAATGGGCCACGAATCCGGGAGGCAGCCGCGCCCGCACGGCGTCTTCCACAGCGGTGACCGTCGCTCCTCTCGCCTCGTCTATGCGGCGCTCGTCAAACACGACGACGATCGCCGTGACGCGGCCGGCGTCTGACACGAGGTCTCCGCGCAGGAGAGGGTCGTCCAGCGCATCGCGCCTGATACGCGCGCGCGCAGCGGCGTCAGCAAGGTCGGGGCCGAGCAGCGGCGTGACTTCAATGCCCCCGTCGTCATCTCCCTCGGCCGGCAGGGGACGCACGACGTTGGCCGTCGCGAGGCTGTAGACCTGCTGCACCAGGGGAATCTGGCCGATCGCGCGCGTGATGGCGTCGATCGCCTGCAACCCTTCGACGCTGAAGACGTCGCCCTCGAGGGCGACGATCACATTGCGCGTGCCGCCGAATTCATCGATGAACCGCTCGTATGTCTGATATTCGCGCGTGTCCTTCGCGACCCAGGCACTGAGGTCGTTGTTGATCGTGACCACATCCGCCTGCGTCGCCAGCGCCAGCGCAGCGGCGAAGAAGAGTCCCGAGAGCGGCCCTCGCCAGCGAAAAATCGCGCCGGCCAGTCGATGCGGTTGCCAGACCATCAGTGTGCGGGCCGTTACTGGGTTTCGAGCGCACGTCGCGTGAAGGCCGCCGCGGTGAGCCCGACGTTGTAGCGGGCACCCGTGACGGTGAGTTCGGTGCGGGTGCGCTGCAGGTGGTTGACCATCGCGACCTCGGTGGCCGTCCAGATGCCGTCGAACTGCCGCAGGGACCGAACCTCGTACGACTTCTCGCGTTCGTCACGTCGGTTGAAGATGTCGGCCGCCACGACCATGGCCAGGTCCTGCCGCACCACCGAGACCACGCGGGGATACGCCGCATCAGCGGAGCGGGCCCGCGACTCAAGCCGCCACACCTGGTGCGTCTGGCCGTCTGGCCCCGTCCAGGTCGGCGGGCCGGTGACCAGTGTGTAGGCGTACTGGTCAAGTTCCCGCCCGCCGATGTCCTCGTAGGTGAGGTCGCTGCCCACGAAACTGTCCTGGGCTTCGGTACCCGCGATGCGGCGCACTCGCCCGAGGGCCGGCAGGAAGAGAAACCGTTCGTCGTCTGTGGAGGGATGCTCCCAGACGAGGAAGCCGGTCCCCCTGATGTCGGCCGGCGCCTGGAACCGCACCAGCATGCGGTCACCCTCATTCGCGCGCCCGCGCAGGGCCTGCACCACCAGGGCCCGTTCGCGCACACGCCCCTGCCGATCGAAGAGCCGCATGGTCATCTCGAGGCGCGAGTCGCGTCCCGTCTCGCGCGCGTCCACTCGACGTGCCACGTCGTCGGCCGTCGGTGTCTGTGCCTGCGGTACCGCCAGCGCGGCCAGCAGCAGCAGGCCCAGCCACAACGCACCCATCCTCAGCATCACACTCTCCGCAACTGCGTGACGGCGACGCCCACCGACACCAGCAGAATCAGGGCGCTGCTGACATACGGCGCTCCGATACCGTAATGGTCGAACAGCCACCCGCCCCAGGCCGGCCCCACGACCCGGCCCAGACTCGACAGGGACGAGGCCAGGCCGAGCATGCCTCCCTGGTCGTCGGGATGGGTCAGCTTGGACACCATCGAACTGAGCGACGGGCCGTTGAAGCCGCTGCCGGCGGACAGTGTCGCCACGGCCAGCAGCAGCATGGGCACGCTTCCGGCCGCCGGAATCAGCAGCAACCCGACAGCAATGGCGGTCATGCCGAGGGGAATCAGTCGTGCTTCACCGAGACGGTTCACGGCCCGGCCCACCAGTCCGCCCTGCACCACCGCGGTGGTCACGCCGGCGAACGCGAAGAGATACCCGAGCGTGCCGACGGTGAAACCGAAGCGCCGTTCGCTGAACAGCGCGAACGTCGACTCGAAGCCCGAGAAGGCGGCGGTCACGAGGAAATACAGGGCCAGCAGCACCGTCAGGCGCGTGTCCCCGAGGGCCCGACGCAGGGCCTCGACCCGCCCGAGCGTCGGCCGCGCCACGTCTCGCGTGGTGTGCGATTCGGGCAGCAGCCACCAGGCGGCGAGCATGTTCGCGCCGCAGAGCGCCGAGGCTACCCACATCGGCATCGAGGGCCCCAGCCGGCTGAGCAGGCCCCCGATAGCGGGGCCGAAGATGAAGCCGAGGCCGAAGGCGGCACCGACCATGCCCATGCCCTTGGCGCGGTTCTCAGGGGTGGTGATGTCCGCGATGTAGGCCTGGGCCGTCGGAATGTTGGCGCCGGCAATGCCGCCGAGGATGCGGGCGGCAAACAGCAGGGGCAGCGAGTCCGCAAGCGCCAGCATCAGATAGGAGAGACAGGACCCGGCCAGCCCGAACAGGATGATCGGCCGGCGCCCGATGCGGTCGGACAACCGTCCCCAGACCGGCGACCACAGGAACTGCATCAGCGAGAAGCTTGTGCTGATCAGGCCCACGGTGAACGCCGTGGCGCCGAAGCGCTCGGCGTAAAACGGCAGCAGGGGAATGATGATGCCGAAACCGAGCAGGTCGATGAAGACCGTCAGGAAAATGATGACCAGGGGCGACACCGCCTCCCGATCTTATCGTGAGCGGCTCTACAACCGGCGTTCGGCGTTCGGAAACGACTGCCACACCGGCACGCCGCAGAAGTGCGACCCCTCGGTGCACCGCGGCGACACGATGCGGTTGCGCAGCACGCACGGTGGACCGAGATGGCGGGCCAGTTGCGGATGCACGGCCTGCACCTGCGAGATTTCATCCATGGAGGCCAGATAGATTTCTTCCTGGGCGTTGAAGCAGGTGCGCAGCGTCCACTTGTGCTGCAGCGCAAGAAACGACCCCGACTCGACCATGCGAAGTGCCTTCGCATTGGGAAGCACGTAGAGGGCAAACTCGAGGGGCACCCCCAGCGCCAGCAGGCGGTTCTTGGCCGTCCAGGCGTCAGCCATCGCCCGGTGGTAGACCGCCGCCGCTGCCGCATTCTGGCGGATGAGCCGCGGCGTGACGATGTCTGGGTCGCGGGTATCGGCGAAGGTCAGCATCGGGCGTGATGCCGGCACCATCCGGTGCCGCTGGTCCTGTGAATCGGCGGTGTGGCTGAGTCGCTTCTCGAACACATAGGACGGATGGTTGAGCGCGCGCATCAGCGGTGAATGATGCGACACGTTCAGCATGTCGATGCGGTAGGGATTCCGCGCCGGATTCATCACGCGGTCAATGGCCTCGTGGTCGCTCAGTTCCGCGGTCGTCAGGCCGAAGGTCGCGCGCACCGCATCGGCCACCACACGCTCGGCCCCGGCCGACCAGTCGCGCAGCCGCGACACCCGCCCCCCGAGGCGCCGGTCGAATTCCCGCGCAAAGGCATCCCCCGATTCGGTCGGGCGCGGCATCGCCAGTTCCGGCAGGCGCTCCTGTTCGAGCGTGGCCAGCCCCACTTTGTCGAAGAAGAGCGGGTCGACCTCGCGCACCAGGTCGACCATCGCCCCGATGACCATGCGGGCTTCGTACGGCGTGTCGGCCGTATTCATCATGCGATACAGGCGATGCAGTACCAGCCCGGAGACGGTGTGCACCATCGACGTGAACGCCGCGATGGGAATCACATAGCGCGCGGTTTCAATCGCCTTCTTCTCGGCCTCACGCTCAACGGCGGCCAGTCGGGCCGGCGTGTTGGTGGGGCGCACGTAGCGCAGATCCTTCAGGATGGCCCACGCATCGTCTTTGAGGAGAGCCGACAACTCGGCGTATGCGTCCCACGCGCGCAGCACCGCCTGCTCGAACACGGCGCGCGCCTCGCCCTCAAGCGGCGGCATGAAGGCGCGCGGTTCGCGCAGCTTCACATACCGCTGGCTCGACTGCTCCGAGTTGTAGAACGGATAGGCGTGGAGAAAGCTCCACACGAACTGCCGCGACACATTCTCGAGCCCGAACTCGAAGTGCGCGTGCTGAAACACCGTGTGGTGCCCGCCCTCGAAGGTCAGCGGTCCGATGGAATCGCGCTGGCGCTCGGTGACTTCATCGCGCGTGATGACCCGGGGCGAATAGCAGGTGCGCGCCGCGGCAATGGCCCCGTCATACGGAGCCACCGGAGCACTCAGCAGGGTGACGCGGGGCGGCGCGGTGGTGAACGCAGACATCGGGCAGGGAGTGGGAGGACCGGTCGCCGGCTACTCGTCGTCTTCTTCGTCGGGTTGCGCCTTGTAGCGCGAGAACTCTTCCATGAACGTGAGCGACTCGAACGAACGCATGCGGTCGAAGAACAGCACCCCGTCCAGGTGGTCGGCTTCATGCTGCACCACCCGCGCAGGAAAATCACGCAGCTCGAGTTCGAAGCGCTTGCCTTCGCGGTTCAGGGCGCTGATCTTCACGTGAGGCGACCGCGGCACCCGTCCACGGATGTCGGGAATGCTCAGGCACCCTTCCCACCCGTCGACCTCTGCGTCAGACAGCGGCGTGATCTCCGGATTGATGAAGACCATCGGCTCACCCTCGCCCCGGCCGGCCGGGTCGAGGAGGGCCACAAACAACCGCTTGCCCTCGTGCACCTGCGGGGCCGCCAGGCCCACGCCCGAATACTCCTCCATCGTGTCAATCATGTCGTCGACGAGTTTCTGGAAGACGTCCGAGCGGATTTCGTGTTTGTCGATCACACGGGTGCGGGCGCGCAGCACGGGATGTCCCATGCGCGCCACTTTCAGGATGGACATGACCCTGAAATCTTATACTGACGGGCATGGTCGAGACCTATCGGTTCTGTCCGGTGTGCGGCGCCCCGCTCGACTCGCGCGTGCTGCGCCTGGGTGAACCGGCTCGGCTCGTCTGCACGGCCCCCGCGTGCGGCTTTGTCTTCTACCTCGACCCCAAGCTGGCGGTCGGGACCATCATCGTCGGGCCCGATGGGCGCATTGTGCTGATTCGGCGGGCCATCGAACCCGGGTATGGCCTGTGGGTGTTTCCTGGCGGCTATGTGGACCGCGGCGAGGAGGTGACGCTCGCCGCCGTGCGCGAAGCCCGGGAAGAAGCAGGACTCGATGTCCGGCTGGGCGAGCTCCTCGGGGTCTACTCCTACGCCGGGCGCGTGCCGGTCATCATCGTCTACAGGGCCACGCCCATCGGGGGCACCCTGGAGGTTGATGACGAGGGCCTGGAAGCCCGGTGGTTCGCGCCCGACGAGATCCCGTGGGAGGCCCTCGCGTTCCGCAGCACGCACGAGGCCCTGCGCGCACATTTGGGGTAGCCTCGCGGGCGCTGGGGGGCTAGGCGGGGGACGGTGCGTCGGCGAGGGCGTGCTGAAGCTGGCTCGCCGTAAAGGGTTTTTCCAGGAGCCTGCACGTGCCGTCTCCGAGTCCGATGCCTCGCACGACGTGCTCCGGGTGACCGCTGACCAGCACCGTCCGCAGTTGGGGAAAACGGTCCCGCAGGCGTGCGGCCAATGCGACGCCAGTCAGGTGCGGTAACACGATGTCAGTCACCAGCACGTCGAGGGTTGGCATCTCACTCGCCCGCGTCAGCGCCGCCAGGCTGGTGTCGGCTTCCACGACGTGATAGCCGGCGGACGCCAGAGCCTCGCGGATGAACCGCCGAACGCCGGCGTCGTCTTCGACGACCAGTACGACCGGGTGGCCGGCCGGCGGAGGGGTTGAGAGGCCGGCATCGGCATCTCCGGAGTCCTGCCCAACCGTGAGGGGAGCGGGATCTGCCGGAAACGACAGCCGAAACACCGAGCCCTCGCCTGGGGTGCTCTCAACGGACACGTGCCCGTCGTAGCGCGTGACCAGCTCGACCACGGTCGGCAGGCCCAGCCCCGTCCCACTGTCGGCTTTGGTCGTGAAATAGGGATCGAACACCCGGGCCCGCACCTCGTCTGTCATCCCGATGCCGGTGTCGTGCACCGCGAG
>JBIIDF010000151.1:0-7002 GCA_044238535.1 Vicinamibacterales bacterium | reverse complement strand
GACCCGTGGACGACGTCCCCCGACACTGGCGACTTCCATCGTCTCCTCTTCGCCCACCATCGACGACAGCGCGCATCCGACGCGGCGCTTGACCTTCTCGGCCTCGGGCAGCGGCGTCCGCAGGCCCACGGCCACATCGTTTGTGAAGTGGTCCCCCCCGACGGCGACGACGCCCGTGTGCCACAGGCTGCCGCGCTCGTAGATGGCGATGTCTGCCGTGCCCCCGCCGATATCGATCAGGGCGACACCCAATTCCTTTTCGTCCAGCGTCAGCACCGATTCGGCCGCGGCCAGCTGACTGATTACGGTCTGACTGACCTCGACGCCCGCCTTGTTCACGCAGGACACCAGATTATGAATCGCGGTGGCGCTGCCGGTGACAATGTGGACGTTCACTTCGAGTCGGGCACCCGTGAGTCCGACCGGGGCGTCGATGCCTTCCTGCTCGTCGACGACAAAATCCTGCGGCAGCACGTGGATGATTTCGCGACCCGACGGCAGCGAGACCGCGCTGGCGGCATCGATGGCGCGGCGCACGTCGTCGCGACTGACCTCGCGATTCCTGCCGGCTACAGCCACCACGCCTCGCGAGTTGAACCCCTTGATGCCGGGTCCGCTCAAGGCCAGCGTGACCGAGCCAATCTCGACCCCGGCCATGTGCTCGGCATCCGCGATGGAGCGCCGGATGGAATCGACGGCGGCGTCGAGACTGACGACGACCCCACGCTTGATGCCCCTCGACTCGGTCGAGCCGATACCGATGACATCGATCTGTCCAGGACCGTGGATTTCGCCCACGACCGTACACACTTTCGATGTGCCGATATCCAGTCCTACGACATAGCGGTCAGGCTGTGCCACGATTCCTCCGATTCCTCACATCAGGGCCGCGCGCCGGACAAGGCCTGGCGCACGGGCTTCACATACATCCGGTCGGCAAACCGCAGGTCGACATATTCGAGACCAGCCGCGAGCCGCTCCCGCACGGTGGCGCCGAGTTCCAGATACTGCCCGACGCGGGCCGCAAACTGGTCCGTGCCGAGATACAGGGCCGTCGGGTCGCCGTTCAGCCAGACCACGACGTTCTCGACGTCAGACACATCCACCTGCGACACCTGTCGTGCAAGGACGGGCTGGGTGCTGAACGACCCAAGCACACGCCCGGCAAGCACCAGTCGCCCCTGGTCGAGCGCGCGCACCGGGCCGCCCGGGGCCGAAAGTCCCTCGACAATCGGCAGGTTGAATGCCGCGTAGGCCGGGCCGTATTCATCGATGATCATGCCGTCGATGTCGACCAGGTAGAGCGTGGTGCCGAGGCGCGCCACGGCCATCGGCACCCGCTCGGTGATCCGCACGGCAATGGTCGACGGCAGTTCGCGCCGGAGGGTGGCCTCGTGCACCCACGGCAGGGCATGCAGGCGGTCCTGCCAGTCGGCAAGATCGACGTCGAACATGAGTCGCCCTTTCAGGGCCTCGAGCACGCCGAGCACGTCTCCCTCAGACATCCGGTGCGTGCCGGCGACTCTGATGTCCTGCACGCGCAGCCACGGCGACATGGCCAGTGACGTCAGCAGCCATCCCACGATGCCCAGCAGAGCCACCCCGGACACGGCCAGTGCTCCCCGTCGCCACCACAGCGAGGGTCCCGTACGCCTGGGGCGCGTCGAGGGCTTGACCTGCGACCGCCGGAAGCGCTTGTCGGCCGGGGCCGACACCACGGGCGCCGTCATGCCCTCCCTCCCTTCCCGGATGCGGCCGCGAGCGCCGCCACAACCCGGGTCGCCGTGCCCCCGATGGAACCGGCCCCCAGGGTGATCACCAGGTCGCCCGGACGGGCCACCTGCACCACCGCCGCCGGCAGCGCTGACACGTCGGGCACCACCTGCACGGGCGTGCCGTGTTCCGCGGTGACCGCAGCCGCCAGGGCCTCGATCGTGACCCCGGGAATCGGGGCTTCACCGGCAGGGTAGATATCGGTCAGCACGACCGCATCTGCCGTTGCGAGTGTGCGTGCGAACTCGGGCAGGAGGTCACGCGTCCGGGTGAACCGGTGCGGCTGGAAGGCCAGGACGACGCGTGCGGGACGCGCGGCGCGGGCCGCCGCCAGCACGGCCGCGATCTCCGTTGGGTGGTGGCCATAGTCGTCGACGACGACCACGCCATTCACCTCGCCCACCCGCTGGAATCGGCGGTCGGCCCCGCGGAATCCGCCCAGCGCTTCGGCGATGCGGGCAAAGGGCACATCGAGTTCGAGGGCAATGGCCACAGCCGCCAGGGCATTCAGCACCGAGTGCCGGCCCGGTACCTGCAGGTGCAGGTCCCCCAGCACCTCACGGGCCCCGCCGCGATGGGCATCGCGACGGACCACGCGACAGTGCGACCCGAATCCCTCGAGCACCACGTCGGTGGCCACCAGCTGCGCGTCGGTGTGGTCGATGCCGTAGGTCACCGTGCGTCTCGTCAACCGCGGAAGAATCCTGCGCAGCAGCGCGTCATCGGCACACGCCACGACCGCTCCGTAGAACGGCACCTTCCCGGCGAATTCGACGAACGCCGATTCGAGGTCGGCATAGCTGCCGTAGGCCTCCATGTGTTCACGGTCGATGTTGGTGATGACGGCCAGCGTGGGCGACAGCCGAAGGAAGGAGCGATCGCTTTCGTCCGCCTCGACGACCATCCACTCGCCCCGTCCGAGCCGGGCATTGCTGCCGAAGGCACTGAGCTTGCCGCCGATGACGGCCGTGGGATCGAGCCCGGCCTGTTCAAGCACCAGAGCCACCATCGACGTGGTGCTGGTCTTGCCGTGCGCGCCGGCCACCGCGATGCCCGACCGCAACCGCATCAGTTCCGCCAGCATTTCGGCACGGGGAATCACGGGAATGTGCCGCTGCCGCGCCTCGATCATTTCGGGGTTGTCGTGGCGGATCGCCGACGAGTAGACCACGACGTCTGCATTGCCAACGTGCGATCCTGCGTGGCCGACATGCACCGTGATCCCGAGCTGCTCGAGCCGATCCGTCAGGTCGGTTCGGCGCGCATCGGAACCCGACACGCGGTAGCCGAGGTTGACCAGCAGCTCGGCAATGCCGCTCATGCCGATGCCTCCGATGCCGATGAAGTGCACCCGCCGTGTCTTACCCAGCAAGGGCCACCACCTGATCGGCAATGCGCGACGCCGCATCCGCGTGCGCGAGTGCGCGGGCGCGGGCACTCATGGCCGCACGTCGGGGCGCGTCGGTGGCCAGGGCAAGCACCGCCTCGGCCATGCGCGCACCCGTGAGCGTCGACTGCTCCATCACCACTGCCGCTCCATCACGGGCGAATGCCTCGGCATTCTTCCGCTGGTGATCATCAGTGGCGGTCGGCAGGGGCACGAGGATCGCCGCCCGACCCGAGGCCGCCAGTTCCGACAACGTCGTCGCGCCTGCGCGGCAGACCACCAGGTCGGCATCGCGCATGGCCTGGTCCATGTCATACAGAAACGGTTCCACCCGGGCAGTCAGTGCGGACCGCGCATACCCCACCACCACATCCGCATGGTCACGCGTACCGGTCTGGTGCGTCACCTGCACGGCCACGCCCGACGCGGCCAGCAGAGGTGCGGCCTCGACCATCGCCCGATTGATGGCCTGCGCGCCCTGCGACCCGCCGAACACCAGCACACGCACCTGGGGTCCGTTGACCGCGGTGGCCGGAGGTGCCTCAAAGAAGCGCGCACGCACGGGATTGCCTGCGACGAACCCGACGCGCGGAAAGAACCGCAGCGCGTCAGCGAAGTTGACGGCCGCAGCCCGTACCCATGGGGCGAGCAACCGGTTGGTCACGCCCGGCAGCGCGTTCTGCTCGAGCAGCATGGTCGGCATCCGCCGCAGGGCCGCCAATGCCACCACGGGACCCGACGCATAGCCCCCGACACCGACCACCACCGACGGACGGCGCGTCGACAGCACCCGCCAGGCATCCAGCGCCGAGAGCGGCAGCGTCAGCAGGCCCCGCACCAGTGCAACCAGCGACTTGCCCTTGAGGCCGGCCACGCGAATCGTGTCCAGCACAAAGCCTTCCCGGGGCACCACGCGGCTCTCGAGACCGGACGTCGTCCCGACGAACGTCACCACGATGTTGGCATCGCGACACAGCAGTTCGCGGGCCACCGCGATCCCGGGATAGAGATGGCCGCCGGTGCCTCCTCCGGCGATGAGGACGCGAGGGGCCGTCATGTCGCCTGCCGCCCCTGACTGACGTGCTGCGAGATATTGAGCAGCACCCCGACACCCACCAGATTGATCAGCAACGACGAACCGCCAGCACTCACCAGCGGCAGGGGAATGCCCTTCGTCGGAGCGAGGCCCAGCACCACGCTCATGTTCACAAACGCCTGCAGCACCAGCATCAGGGTCAGACCGAGCGCGAGATACGACCCGAAGGGATCCTGAATCCGTGCGGACAGGCGAAGCCCGCGCCACGCCAGGACGCCGAAGCACGCCAGCACAATGACCGCACCGATGAGCCCCGTTTCTTCGGAGATCACCGCGAAGATGAAGTCGGTATGCGGTTCGGGCAGGTAGAAGAACTTCTGCGTGCTCTGCATGAGCCCCTTGCCGGTCACACCGCCCGTGCCCACCGCCAGCAGCGATTGAATGATCTGGAATCCGTCACCGCGCGGGTCGGCCCAGGGATCGAGGAAGGTCGTCAGTCGTCGGCGGCGGTAACCAGCCTGCATCAGGACCAGATACGCCGCCGGCACCGTGACGAGCATCATCGTCAGGATGTAGCGCCAGCTCAGTCCGGCCGCAAAGATCATGCAGCCGACGACGGCCACCATCGACACCGACGTGCCGAAGTCAGGCTCGATGACCACGAGGCCTGCGAGCGTGCAGACCACCCCGACGATGGGCAGCAGGGTGTGGCGGAGGTCATTAATCCGGTCGGCCCGGCGCTCGAGCATCACGGCCGCGAACAGGATGGCTGCCAGTTTGGCGAGTTCCGAGGGCTGAATGCCGAATCCGCCCACGCCGAACCAGCGCCGCGTGCCGTTGATCGGACGTGAAAACAGGACGGCGACCAGCAGGACCACCACGACGCCCAGCAGCGTCCACATCAGGTAGTCGTTGCGGTAGCGTCGATAGTCGATGTGCATCGTGCCGAGCATGACGACAGCGCCCAGCAGGGCCCACAGAACCTGCTTGCTGAAGAAGATGGTCGACTGCTGAAAGCGGACATCGGCCATCACCGCCGAGGCGCTGTACACCATGACCACGCTGATCAGGACCAGCGCGATGGTAGCAATGAACATCCATCGATCCGACTGCAGTTTCTGGGCCATGCGAACGGTCGCGTCTCACTTTCCACGGATACAGGGTCTAAAGTTTTCCGCCCCCGCTTCGATACCACGGATGCGGTGCACAGAAGCCGCCAGCGGTCGTCAGCCGACTGAGGGGATGAGACACAGGTCTCGCAGGCGGAACTGCCTGCGTTCCCAGCGACCCGCTCTCACCCGCCGTCATCCGACTGACGACAGCTCACGGCTTCTGTGTCATGTGCCTACTCGGTCCCGGCCGCGCTTGACGCCAGCCGTGCCACCTCCTCTCGAAACTGCTGCCCACGGTCGGCATAGTCCCTGAACATGTCGAAACTGGCGCAGGCCGGTGCCAGCAGCACGACGCCATCGGGCCGCGCGCGCCGCCAGGCCAGCGACACCGCCTCGGCCAGCGTCTCGGCGTCATCCACCGGCACGGTGTCCTCGAGGGCCTCGCGCACCTGCGACCGCGATTCGCCGATCGCCACCACGCCCCGACCGTGCTGCGCGAGCGGGGCCGCCAGATCACGCAGGTCGCCCCCTTTGAACACGCCACCGATGATGGCCACGACCGCATCGAAGCTTTCGATGGACCGTGCGGCCGCATCGACATTGGTGGCCTTGGAATCGTTGATGAACCGCACGCCCTGCACGGCCCCGACTGGTTCCATGACGTGCGGCAGTCCACGGAAGTGTTCGAGGGCGCGCTGCATGCCGGCCGCGGTCGCTCCCGCCAGGCGCGCAATGGCACAGGCAGCCACCACGTTTCCCCGCTGGTGCGCCCCCGGAACCTGCACCAGAGGCAGCGGCACCAGCACCTCGTCGGAGCCATCGGCCGTGCGATGCCTGATGGCGCCGTCACGTACGAACACCGATGTGTCCGATGAGGGATGCGACCCGTACTGCACCACCTGGGCCTGGGACACCGTCGCCATCTGGCGTGATGTCTCGCTGTCGGCATTGAGCACGAGCCAGTCGCCACCCGTCTGCCGTGCGGTGATGCGGGCCTTCGCCTGCCAGTACGCCTCGAAGGTTCCATGGCGGTCGAGGTGGTCAGGCGACACGTTCAGCACCGCGGCAATCCACGGGTGAAAGGTGTCGGTGGTCTCGAGCTGAAAACTGCTGACTTCGACCACGTGCCGCGTGTCCGGCGTGGACGCCTCGACCTGCGCGCTGAGCGGCACGCCGATATTGCCGCCGACCAGCACCGGATAGCCACTGGCCTCGAGCATGCGGCCGACCAGCGCGGTCGTCGTCGACTTGCCCTTCGTGCCGGTGATGGCGATGACGCGGCCGCGCAGCCATCGTGACGCCAGTTCCAGCTCGCCCACGACCGCCACGCCGTGAGCGCGGGCGGCAGCCAGGGGCACCAGCGACATCGGCACGCCAGGGCTGGTCACGATGAGGTCGGCCGACGTGAAGAGTGCCTCGGTGTGCTGTCCCAGGTCGAGATGCACCAAGGCCGACTGCAGCGCCGCGGTGTCGGCGTCGCTGAGCGAGCCGCGCGCGTCCGAGAGCGAGACCACGGCCCCGCGACGCGCCAGCAGCAGGGCCGCGGCGACACCACTTCTGGCGGCCCCGACCACCAGCACACGCTGGCCTGCGACGGAAAACGGTGCCGGCATCATCGCAGCTTCAGGGTGGTGAGGCTGAACAGCGCGAAGATAATCGCGATGATCAGGAATCGGGTAATGACCTTCGGCTCG
>JBIIDF010000150.1:0-7047 GCA_044238535.1 Vicinamibacterales bacterium | reverse complement strand
CCTCGTCACCGGCAAACATCAGGCCGGCCGGGGCATTCGTGAAGACCCGGCTGCGTCGGCCCTGATCGAACCACTCGCGGCTGAAGCGGCTGTAGAACTCGTAGTCGTCGGTGGCGGCCAGATACGGCTCCCACCGGACGCCGGCGTTAATCGTGAGTCGATCGCTGACGCGCCATACGTCCTGCACGTAGGCACCGAAGTAGTTGAGCTGCTGCCCCACCAGCTGGTTCCCACCCTGACGGAACTGGCTCGGCAGCCCGAGCATCATGTCGGCCAGGCCAATGCGGCCACCGCCCACGCGTGTGCCGTTGAAGGTGAAGATGCCGTTCGCCTGGAATGGCCCATTCACATCGAGGCCCGGCTGAATCCAGCTGCCGCCGAACGACATCTGGTGGGCACCTTTGACCCAGTCGAAGTCCTGCGACAGCTGATAGGTCTGCGAGCTGAAGTCACCCGGAAGGCCGGCCCCGGGGAAGCCGTTGGTCACCGACAGGTTGATGAACCGCAGGCCGTCCTGTTCCGCCGCCGTCCAGACGTTTGAACCGAGCTGCGTCCAGCTCGGCAGCTGCGAGCCCTGCGCGCGAAGGATGCGCGACCGCGCATACCCGAACCGCGTCGCCGAGATCAGGGTAGGAGTCAGCACGTAGTCGTTGCCGACCGACACGGTCTGCACGCGGTTGTCGAGGCCGAGGCCGCTGCCGCTGGCCAGCAGCAGGTTCTTACCATCGTAGCCGGGGGCGCGGTCATAGTTGGCGATGTAGTAGCGACCGAAGAAGCGGAGCTTGTCGGTGGCCTGCCAGTCGAGGCGCGTCACGCCCTGCTGCTCGTCGTTGTTGTCCGGCACCGAATACGTGATGCGGCCGCAGGGGTCGGTCGACACCGGCAGACGCTCGAGCACCTGCCGGGCGACGGGGCTGAACTGCGCGGGAGCGATGCGGTTGCCCACGAACGGTGCGCCCAGGGTGACCTGCGTGCCGCTGTTGCACTGAGGCGACGCCACGGTCGTGAAATCGCCGGCCCGCATCGCCGCGGTCGGGACGATGGCCTGGAGGTCTGACGGGGTCTGGCGGTTGCGGCTGATCTGGACGCCGCCGAAGAAGAACATCCGGTTCTTCATCACGGGCCCGCCCAGGGTCCCGCCGAACTGGTTGCGATTAAGCCCGTCGCTCGCCGTGGCGAACTTGTTGACTTCGTTGAAGCGTGAATCGCGCAGAAACTCGAACATCGTCCCGTGGAAGGCATTGGTGCCGGACTTGGTCACCGCATTGACGGTCGCGCCCGTGTAAATGCCGTACCGCGCCGGCCGCACGCCGGTCTCGACCTTGAATTCCTGCAGCGCATCGGGGAACGGCATCGGCTGGCCGATGTTGTTGACCGGGTCGTTGTTGTAGGCGCCGTCTACCAGATAGATCGTGCTGTTGCCCGATCCACCGGCCACGGAGATGGCCACCGCCGACGGATACTGGCGCTGGCTGCCGATGAGGCCACCAGGCTGCGACACCGCAGCGCCGGCGAGCAGCACCAGCTGCGACGGCTGGCGCCCATCGAGCGGCAGGCCCACCATCTGCTGTTCATTCACCACAGTACCGACGGCCGTGCTGCGTGTCTCCACCAGCTGCGCCGCGGCCGTCACGGTGATGCTCTCGTTGAGTGTGCCGACCTTCAGCCCGACGTTCACCACCGGGCTGTCCCCGACCTGCAACGTCAGACCGGTCTGCTTGTAGGTCGTGAACCCCTGCAGGGTGGCCGTGAGCTCGTAGGGACCAATCGGCAGGTTGGGCAGCACGTAGTCGCCCCGATCGCCGGTGATGGTGAAGCGCGAGGTGCCCGTGGCCGTCTGGGTGACGGTGACTTCCACACCGGGCAGCACCGCGCCCGATTCATCGCGGACCACACCGGAGATCTGGGCAATCGCCACGGTTTGTGCAGAGGACAGGGCGGGCATCAGCAGCGCCAGCCACATCAGGACGATGCGTCGAGCCATAGTCAGTTCGTCACCTTTGCATGAGAAAACGCCAGGGAGGCGTGTCTGGGGCGTGACTATGCTGCACACACGTTATAATGTCAAGACAAGAGAACAGCCTGTCAGGATCGGCCGCGCGCCGGGAAGTCTGCTATTCTTCGCCCCGTGACTGGCATCACGGCCCGGAGCATGGTCCGCGGGCGATCACGGCGCGAAAACCGGCACGTCCCCCTCTACCACCAGGTCGAACAGGTCATCCGCTACTGGATTTCGAGCGGACGCTATGCGCCGGGCTCGCAGATTCCCTCCGAACACGAACTGGGACGCGAACTCGAAGTCAGCCGCGTCACCGTCCGCGAGGCCCTGCGGGAACTCGTCCAGGACAATCTGCTCGTCAAGGTTCAGGGCAAGGGGACGTTTGTCGCCCAGTTGCCCAAGGGCACCTTGCCACCCATCAAGTACACCGGCGCCCTGGAAGAGGTCTACGAACGCGTCCGCCAGCTGCAGGTCAAATATCTCAGCGTCAACCGGGCCCCGTGCCCCGACCATGTCCGCCGCCTGCTGGCCCTGCCTCCCGATCAGGACGACATCGTGCAGATCGAGCGACGCCGCCACGCGGGACCGGAACCGTTCTCGTTCACCATCAACTATCTGCCGGTCGACATTGGCGAACGTATCGACACCGCCAAACTGCACACCACCCCGCTCCTCCTGCTGCTGGAGCGCGATCTCAAGATCGCCATTACGCGTGCCGAAGAAACCGTCGAAGCTGCCCCGGCCGACCCCGTGGTCGCGTCGCAGCTCGGCGTACCGGTGCTGTACCCGGTCATGCACATCACCCGGCTCATGTTCACCACCGGCAATCGTCCGTTCGAAGTGGTGGAAACCTATTACCGCGCCGACAAGTTCCAGTACCGCGTCAACATGGTGCGCATTCACCGCAAGGGGCAGTGGTCCTGGCGGCCCGAAGCCGATCCACCGCCCGAACGCTAGCGCCCGCAGGACGGCACCCCGGTCCCTGCCAGCTGCCCCGCGTCCCGTCGCACCGCCCCGCTCGTCAGTCGTTGCCGTGTGCGAGGAAGTCGGCGATGTCCCAGTAGCCGGTGCGGGGCATCGGCACATCACCCCTCGTGCGCACCTCGAGCAGATACGGCCCCGGTGCGGCCAGCGCCGACTCCAGGGCGCTCGTCAGCTGCGAGGGATGGTCCACAAAGCCACTGGCCATGCCAAAGGCACGGGCCAGCAGCGGAAAGTCGGGGTTGTAAGGCGCGCCGTCGGGCGTGGTGAATTCCGTGCCGTATGTATTGCGGAAATACGTGGTGCCGACCGTGCGGATGGTCGAGAAGCAGAAATTGTTGAACAGCACGAATACCACCGGCACGCCGAGCTCGACCGCAGTCGTCAGTGCCCCGACTGACGACAGAAATCCCCCATCACCCACAAGGCAAATCACCGGCCGCGTCGGCGCCCCCAGTTTGGCACCCACCGCCGCTCCCGGCGCAAAGCCCATCGTCGCCATGCCGCCGCTCGTGATCCACGACTGCGGTCGGGTCACGGTCACCTGCTGGCCTGCTCCGTTCTTGTTCCAGCCGACGTCCGTCACAAAAATCGCGTCAGCCGGTGCGACCTCCGACAGGGCCTTCAGCAGGCGGGCCGGATGGATGGGCACGCCCTCGTCGACCTGCGTCCCCTCGACCTCGCGGCGCCAGGCCGCACGACGGGCCTCGACGGCCGTCTGACGGGCGGCCCCGCCCTGCACCTCGGCCACACGCGGTCGCAGCACGGCGAGCAACTGCTGCAGCACGGCCCGGGCATCGCCCACCAGTCCGACCGCTACCGGGTAAATCTTGCCGATTTCCTGAGGCTCGATATCGACCTGCACCAGCTGTGTGGGTGGAATGGCCAAGGTGTGCTCGGGGCGCCACGAGCTGCAGTCGGCCTCGCCAAAGGCCGTGCCGATGGCCAGCACCACATCGGCCGTCCGCAGTGAGTCGTTCGCCGCGCGCGTGCCCCAGATCCCGCTCATGCCGCAGGACAGCGGATGGTCTTCGGGCATGAGCCCCTTCCCCATCAGCGTGGTCGCGACCGGTGCCTGCAGGAGCTCGGCCAGCGCCCGCAGCTCGTCCCAGGCTTCCGCGATGGCGACGCCATTCCCGGCAAAGAGCGCCGGTGCCGAGGCGCGCAGCAGGAGCTCGGCGGCCGCCTGCACCCCCTCGGGATCCGCCTGCACCCGACCATGTGACGGACGACGGGCAGGCATCCGGCCGGACGGTGGCTCGATGTGCTGCGAGAACACATCCATGGGAATGTCGAGCAGCACCGCACCGGGCCGACCCGTCTGTGCCACGTTCAGCGCACGAGGCATCACGTCCTGCAGATACGTCGCGTCATCGACGCGCCACACGCGCTTGCAGAACGGCCGGTAGATGTCCCCCTGCGAGGCATCGGCATGGAACCGGATACCCTGATGCGGTTCGCGCGCGTGATGATACGACGGCGTGTTGCCGGTGATGACCACCATGGGCGTGGAATCAGCCGCAGCCGTGATGACACCCGTGATGGCATTGGTCATGCCCGGCGACAGGTGCACGTTGAGCACGGCCAGCTTGTGAGTGACCCGGTAGTAGGCATCAGCCGCGTGTGCCGCGAGCTGCTCGTGCCGGAAGGAGACATATTCGATGCCGACGCGCTGACACGCATCGATGAGCGCGTAGTTAGTGTGGCCGCACTGCCCGAACACCTTCTCGACGCCTTCGTCCTTCAGGCACTGCGCCATGTACATCGCACCGGTCATCATCGTTGTCTGCTCCCTGCGCCTGCGCGGCTGTCGGCCTTAAATGGCACCGGCCTCGCGCAGTCGCCGCTGTTCCTGATCGTCAATCCCGAACTGGGCATAGACCTCGGCGTTGTGGGCACCCAGGTCGCCACCGCTCCACTGAATGTCCCCGGGCGTCTGCGACAGGCGCGGGGTCACGTTCTGCATCCGCACGGTTCCTGACCCGGTCGGCACCTCGACGGTCAGATGCCGCGCGCGCCAGTGCGGATCACGCTCGATGTCCTTGATGGTCTGCACGTGCACGGCGGTCAGGCCGTGCGTGGCAATCACCGCGAGGTTCTCCGCGAGCGTGCGGACACCAATGGCGGCACGCACGACGGCATCAAGCGCCTCGGCATGCGCGACCCGCGCCTCGTTGGTCGCAAACCGGGAATCGCTGAGCAGCGCGCCCAGACCATACCCCTCGAGAAACCGTTCGGCCATGCGCGGCGTCGAGCCGCTCACGGCCAGCCACTCCCCCTCGCTGGTGGCAAAGCACCCCCGAGGCCCCGAGTTGCGCGACCGGCTGCCCTGGCGTGTGCGTTCGAGGCCGAGCACGCTGTACTCGGCGGCCATCGGGCCCAGCACGGAGAAGAGCGACTCGAAGAGGGCCAGGTCAATCACCTGCCCCTGCCCCCCGTGCATGTGCCGGTGGTAGAGCGCAAACATGATCGCGTTGCTGCAGTAGAGGCCGGTGGTCATGTCGGCCATCGGAAAGCTGGGCACGATGGGCGGACCATCCGGTTCGCCGTTCATGGCCGCAAAACCGCTGGCGGCTTCCACCAGGGTGCCGAAGCCCGGTCGCTGGCTCGAGGGGCCATCCTGGCCCCAGCCGGAAATGCGCGCGAGAATCAGGCCGGAGTTCCACTGCCGCAGCACGTCATAGCCCAAGTCCATGCGCTCGAGCGTGCCGGGCACAAACGATTCCATCATCACATCGACCTGAGCCACGAGGCGCTGCAGCACCGCTCGTCCCTCGGGGGATTTCAGGTTGAGGGTGATGTAGCGCTTGTTCCGCCCGTACACCTGCCACCAGAAGGGATGCCCCTGTGTGGTCCACTGCCTCAGGGGATCTCCAGTGCCGGGCTGCTCGACTTTGATGACATCCGCGCCGAAATCGGCCAGCAGCATGCCGGCCAGGCCGCCGGCGACCATCCGGGACAAATCGAGGACACGAAGGCCGGAGAGCGCCCCGCGGGACACCGCGGGACCGGTCAGCGACGGAGGGAGAGCGACGTGCGGAGCAGACACAGCACGAGTCTAGCGCCCGGCGGCCTCGGGACGCGCGGGAGTCAGCAGGCTGACCACGATGAACGTGATCATCGAGACGAGCATCACCAGTCCGACGCTGGGAAACCCATGGGCGGGCACCCACCATCCTCGGCTGGCGGCGAGACCCAGCTGCTGCGCGGCAAAAAAGTAGAGGCTGCCAACAAGTGCGGCGACCGTGCTGGTCACAACCGCCGCTGCCGTCGCACGGGCCCAGTGCAACCCGATCACCAGCGTCGGCACCAGCGCGGCCGCGTGCAGGCCGTAACCAATCGCGCCAAGCAGTCCGACCAGCTCGCGCGACCAGAGCGCCAGTCCGCCTGACGCCAACGCCAGGACCGCCGTCCAGGTCCGGGCCCAGAACAGCGGGTGACGCACCGGCCGTCCCAGGGCCAGCGGGATGTCGCGCGTGAGGGTCGATGCCCCGACGTTCAGGAAGATGCTCGCCGTACTGAGAATGGCCGACATCAGTCCCGCAAACGCCACACCGGCCAGCCAGCCCGGCGTGTAGGTCGCCAGAAAGGTCGGTGCCGCCGCATCGGCCGCGACCAGCGGAGCCAGCTCGCCCGTGGCCACCCGCGCGCGCACGGCCAGGCCCACGGTGATCCACAGCAGGCTGCCCACCATGTAGCAGCCGGTCGCAATCAGCACGCTGTACTTCAGCTGCGTGGTGTCCTTCAGCATCAGGAATCGACTGGTGCTGTGAGGCATCCCGACATTCCCCAGGCCGAAGACGAACAGGTAGCCCAGTGCCGTGAGCGCCGGGGCCGTGCCCCACGGCGAGACCATCGCCTGATTGGCGGCCGCGACATCCGCCGTGATGCGGGCCAGTCCACCGCCGCTCTGTAACGCGTAGGCGAAAACCAGCAGGCTCGCGGCAATCATGATGGCGCCCTGGAACACTTCGGTGCGGATGCCGGCCACGATGCCACCGACCAGGGGATACACCGAGACCACCGCCAGCGCTGTGAAAAACGCCGGAAGAAAGCTCCACCCGAAC
>JBIIDF010000149.1:0-7110 GCA_044238535.1 Vicinamibacterales bacterium | reverse complement strand
ACGTCGCCTCGTTCGGCGACAGCACGGGCACACTCGACCTGAACGCCGCGGCGGCCGCCACCGTGGTGGGCGCCTGAGCACACGACGCGCAGACGACACACGCAGAGAGCCGACAGGGAGCCGGGTGATGACCAGACCGCGTACGAGCTGGATACTGCACATTGTCATGACGGGGCTGCTGACCGTGCCCGCGCCCCTCTGGGCGCAGGAGAGCCGGAGCCCGGTGGCCGACGCCGCGCAGGCGGCCGATCGCGACCGCGTGCGGTCGCTGGTGTCGCGTGGCGGTGACGTCAATGCGGCGCAGGGGGACGGCACGACCGCGCTGCACTGGGCCGCGATGAAGGGCGATGCCGACCTCATCCGTGTGCTGACGACGGCGGGGGCGAACCTTCGGGCGACCACACGCCTCGGGGGCTACACTCCGCTCTATCTGGCGGCCCGCGCTGGCCACTACGAAGCCGTGGCGGCGCTGCTGGCGGCAGGGGCCGACGTGCACCAGACCAGCACCACGGGTGCGACACCACTGATGCTGGCCGCCGCTTCCGGTGACACCCGCACGATGACCGCGCTCGTCGAGGGTGGGGCGAAGGTCAATGCCGTCGACAAGGCCAAGGGCGAGTCGGCCCTCATGTATGCCGCGGCCTACAACCGCGCCGAGGCCGCACGGCTGCTGATACAGCGCGGTGCCGACACCGCCCTCACCACCACGGTCGTGGACCTCAATGCCCTGACCGCCCCCGAGGAATCGAACATGCAGCGGCAGATGGGGGCAGGCCCCGGCAGGCCTGTGCAGATTCCCGGCCTGACGCGCGGCTACCGCTACAACGAACTGATCGGCACACAGGGCGGCATGACCGCGCTGCACTTTGCGGCGCGGCAGGGCTTCACCGAGACGGTGACGGCCATGCTCGACGGCGGGGCGCAGATCAATCAGCGTAACGCCGGCGACCGCATGTCACCGCTGCTCATCGCCATCGTCAACGGACACTTCGACCTGGCCCGGTACCTGGTCGAGCGGGGCGCTGATCCGAACCTGACCAGCGCCAATGGCGTCTCGCCGCTCTTCGCGGTGCTGAACGTGTACTGGGCGCCCAAGTCGCTCTATCCGGGCCCGAAGACGTACCAGCAGCAGCAGACGTCGTATCTCGATCTGATGACCACGCTGCTCGACAAGGGCGCCGACGTGAATGCGCGCGTGCGCTACAAGGTGTGGTACCAGGCCTACAACTCGGATTTCTCCGGCGTCGATGAAAGCGGAGCGACGGCCTTCTGGCGTGCCGCGTATGCCAGCGATGTGGACGCCATGAAGCTCCTGATCGCGCGCGGGGCCGACCCGAACATCGGTACTATCAAGCCCGCGGGTCGTCCCTTCACGGGCGACGGCGTCCGGCAGGTCGCCGACCTTTCGGGCTTGCCGCCGATGCCGACGGGTGGACCCGGCGTGTTACCCATTCACGCCGCGACCGGCGTGGGCTACGGCGAGGGCTTTGCCGCGAATGCCCACCGCTACGCCCCGGCCGGATTTCTGCCGGCCATCAAATATCTGGTCGAGGAACTGGGCGCAGACGTGAACGCCGTCGACCACGAAGGGAACACGCCTGTGCATCTGGCCGCGTCGCGCGGAGACTCGGAGGGCATCCTCTATCTGGTCGCGAAGGGTGCCGACGTGACCAAGATCAATCGCGAAGGCAACAGCACCGCCGACATGGCCAATGGCCCTGTGCAGCGCGTGCAGCCGTTCCCCGAGACGCTCGCCCTCCTCGAGAAGCTCGGGGCCACCAACAACCACAAGTGCGTCACCTGCAACTAGGACCGTTCCGCATGATTCGTCGACCGCTGCCGATTTTTCTGCCCCTGCTTCTTGGCGGGTTGCTGCTCGTGCCCTCCAGTGTGTGGGCTCAGCCCCGCCACGGCCTGTTCGACCTGTGGAAGCAGGGCACGACCGCGTTCGGCGTGTTTGTGCCCAACGAGAATCCTCAGCGCTTCGAGCGTGGCCAGCCGCCACCCAAAGCGATTTACACCGAAGCCGGCGCCCGCACTCTCGCGGCCAACCCCTCGTATGACTACCTGTTCCTGAATCTTGAAGGCAGCTACGACGTCGAGTCGGTGAAGGCCATGGTGCGCGGCCTGCAGTCGGCCACGGGCCGCCGACCGGCGCTGCTGGTGCGCATTCCGACGATCGAGCGCGACGGCATCGAGGTCACCCGCACCCGCGTGAAGGAAGTACTCGCGGCCGGCGCCGACGGCATCACGCTGCCGCATATCCGGTCGGTCGAGGAAGCCCGCACGGCGCTGGGGTTCTTCACAGAG
The DNA here is from genome assembly GCA_044238535.1 of Vicinamibacterales bacterium. Classification (GTDB taxonomy): domain Bacteria; phylum Acidobacteriota; class Vicinamibacteria; order Vicinamibacterales; family UBA2999; genus VFZN01. Next base: position 4,800 of record JBIIDF010000149.1, on the reverse strand, counting down.
GCCAAGGCCAACGTCTGGTCGCCGGCGAATCCCACGGGAACCGTGATCGCCATGCTGATGGTGGAAGATCCGCAGGCCGTCGCCGTCGTCGACCAGATTGCGGACCTGAAGCGGTTCAGCGTCCTGGCCTGTGGGATCGGCAGCCTGACCCAGGCCATGGGGGGCGACCGCGCTGGTGCCGAGGCTGGCAACCAGAAGGTGCTGGCCGCCTCGAAGCGCGTTGGCATTCCCAACATGCTCACGGCGAACAGCAAGGACGTCGAGCAGCGTGTGCGCGAGGGCTTCCTCGGTCTGCTGGGCCAGGGGGCCGCAGGCGACGAGATGATCGCCCTGGGCCGCAAAGCCGCCGGCCGATAGCCCCCCTCACCACCCTCGTGCCGCCGGGCCCATCGGGCCCGCGCTGGCACATCGGGTCACAGGCAAGTATGCTGGGATCATGCCTGTGCCCATCAGGTTTCCGTTCCACCGCGTGCCTCTGGGGCTCCTCGCCATCACCATCCTGGCGGCAACGGCGTGCGCGCCATCGCCGCCGGCGCTGCGTGCGATCGACCATCTCTCTCCGTGTCTCAAAGCCGACGGCCCCGACGATGCCTACTGCGGCAGCCTGACCGTGCCGGAAGACCGGTCGAAGCCCGAGGGACGACAACTCAGTCTGAAAGTGGTGGTCCTGCCGGCGCTCAGCCGGACGCCGGCGCCCGACCCGCTGTTCTTTCTCGCTGGTGGCCCCGGCCAGGGGGCTGCGACGATGGCCGACCTCATCGGGCAGATGTTCGGTCGGGTGCAGACCGACCGTGACATCGTGCTGGTGGACCAGCGGGGCACCGGTGGTTCCGGCGGCCTCGAGTGTGCCTCGTCCGATGACTCGCTGAGCGGGATCAACGAGCCGTCGGCCCTGGCACTCGACCGGCTCCGTGCCTGCCTCGCCAGCTACGGAGCCGACACCCGCATGTATACGACACCCGTCGCGATGGACGACCTCGATGCCGTGCGCATGTGGCTGGGATATGACCGCATCAATCTCTACGGCGGGTCGTATGGCACGCGTGCGGCGCTGGCCTATCTGCGGCAGCACGGCGACCACGTGCGCAGTGTCGTCCTCGACGGGGTGGCCCCGCCCGACCTGCGCCTGCCGCTCTTCTTCGCGCGTGACGCCCAGCGTGCGCTCGACCGGATGTTTGCCGCGTGTGACACCGATCCGACCTGCGCGGGCCGTCACCCCGATCTTGCGCGCCGCGTAGCCGCCCTGTTTGCGCGATTGGACGCGCGCCCGGCGACGGTGACGCTGGCGCATCCCCGCACCGGCGTGGTGGAATCGGTCACAATGACCGCACCAGTGCTGGCGAGTATCGTGGCGTCAGCGCTGTATTCGCCACTCACCACATCGATGCTGCCCGAACTGCTGACCCGAGCCGAGCGCGACGAGTATCAGGGCCTGGTGGCGCTGGCGACGCTGGGAGATTCTGTGGCGGAAAACATGAGTGTCGGGATGCACTTCTCGGTCATTTGTGCCGAGGACGTGCCGCGCATCACCGAGGACGACCTGGCCTCGGTCACGGCCAACACCATCTTCGGTCGCCATCTGATGCGGCAGACCGTGGAGACGTGCGGATTCTGGCCGGCCGGCACTGTGTCATCCGACTACTTCACCCCGGTCACATCAGCCGTGCCGGCCCTGGTCCTGTCAGGCGACCTCGACCCGGTGACGCCGCCGTCATGGGGGGCCGCCGTGGCATCCACGCTCTCGCACAGTCTCCACGTCATTGCGCCGCAGACCGGCCATGGGGTCGTCGCCACAGGCTGTGGCGTTCGGATGGTGGCCGACTTTCTGGCCGCGGGCACGCCGGATGGACTCGACACCTCATGCGTCGAAGCCATTACCCGCCCCCCATTTTTCATGACACCCACGGCGGTGACGCCATGATGCAGGTCGACGCTGTGCGCAAGCAGTTCGGCGCCGTGACGGCGGTCGACTCGGTGAGCTTCGCAGTCCCCGACGGGGCCATCACCGGGTTGCTCGGACCGAATGGCGCGGGAAAGACGACGACGCTGCGGATGCTGTATGCCCTGCTGCAGCCAGATGCCGGGCAGGTCCTGGTCGATGGCATCGATGCGACCCTGCATCCGCAGGAGGCACAGGGCCGCATGGGCGTGCTGCCGGACATCTCCGGCCTGTATCCGCGCCTCACCGCGCGTGAGCACATCGCCTACTTCGCCGAGCTGCAGGGGCTGTCGTCACGTGAGACGGCGGCACGCGCCGAGGCCCTGATCACCCTGCTCGACATGCAGTCCATTGCCGACCGGCGTGTGGCGGGGTTTTCGCATGGAGAGCGGACCAAGGTGGCGCTGGCGCGCGCCCTGGTGCACCATCCGCAGAACGTGCTGCTGGATGAACCCACCAACGGCCTGGATGTCATGAGCACGCGGGCGGTGCGCCGGCTGATTCGTCAGTTGCGCGACGAAGGACGGGCCGTGCTGTTTTCCAGCCACGTCATGCAGGAAGTCTCCGCCCTCTGCGACCATATCGTCGTCATTGCCCACGGCCGGGTGGTGGCAACCGGCAGCCCCGATGCGCTCCGCGAACAGACGGGGCATCACAATCTGGAAGACGCCTTTGTGGCGCTGGTCGGACTGGATGCGGAGGCAGATGCATGAGCGCACGCACCCTGACGCAGTCTCTCGCCGTCATGCGCAAGGAACTGCGCGATGGCCTTCGTGATCGCCGGGCGATCTTCTCGCTGGTGTTTGGTGCCGCCGTCGGTCCGCTGCTGGTGGGCGGCATCCTCACGTTCATGGCAGGCCGTGTGCGTGACGCGCAGGACGTGACGATTCCGGTGGTGGGCAGCACGCATGCGCCGGCGCTGGTCCAGTGGCTGCGCCAGCAGCCGGGCGTGACGGTGACGCCTGGCCCAGCCGACCCGGAAGACGCCATTCGTCGACAGGCCGAAGACGTGGTGGTCGTCATTCCCGACGAGTTCGAGGCCGCGTTTGCGGCGTATCGCCCGGCCGAGATCAATGTGCTGGCGGACAGCTCACGGACCGCGGCACGGCCCAAGCAGCAGCGCGTGCGGGCACTGCTGAGCCGCTATGGCTCTGAGGTGGCCGCCCTCCGGCTGGTGGCGCGTGGGGTGAGCCCATCGGTCGTGACGCCCGTGCGGCCCATCGAGGTGGACATCGCCAGCTCGCAGCAGCGGGCCGCCATGATCATCGACTTCATTCCGCTCTACATCATGCTGGCCGCGTTCACGGGCGGCATGCTGATTGCCACCGACGCGACGGCGGGCGAGCGCGAGCGCGGGTCACTCGAGGCCTTGCTGGTCACCCCGGCGTCACGCAGTGCTCTGGCTGCGGGCAAGTGGATGGCGGCGGGTGTGTTTTCCTGCATGTCCGTGGCACTCACGACGGTGCTGTGCATGCTGGTGGTCAACCGGATTCCGCTGCAGGACTTCGGCGTGCGGCTATTCATCGACCAGTGGAAGGTCGCGGGGTTGGTCGGCGTCGTGCTGCCGATCTGCGCGCTGGCGCCGGCGATGCAGTTGTATCTGTCGACCTTCGCCAAGTCGTTCAAGGAAGCGCAGAGCTATCTGGGATTCCTGGTGCTGGTGCCGATGCTGCCTGGCCTGATTGGTTCGCTCGCCCCCATCCGCGGCCTGTGGTGGATGTATGCGGTGCCGTTCCTCGGGCAGCATCTTCTGCTGGCTGACATCATGGGCGGCAAGCCCATGCTGGTGGGACATGTGCTGCTGTCCGTGGCGGCCACAGCCGCGGTGGCGGGGGGACTGTTTCAGGGATTCGCGCGCCTGCTGACGCGCGAGCGCATCATCTTCGGTCGATGACCGGGGTCTGGAGGAAAGTGGTCGGGGCGACTGGATTCGAACCAGCGACATCCCGCTCCCAAAGCGGGCGCTCTACCAGGCTGAGCCACGCCCCGACGACTCTGTGAATTGTATCGCACCGGCGAGACAGGCCTTGCGAAAGTCTCGGAAGGCCCGGCCCCGGTGGGAGATGGCAGCCTTCTCCTCGAGCGAGAGTTCGGCGGTCGTCCGTCCCCAGGGCCGATAGAGAAAAATCGGATCGTAGCCAAACCCGCCGGTCCCCCGTGGCTCGGGAAGCACGGTACCGGCCACCGAGGCTTCCGTCTCGAAGATGATTGAAGACCCTTTCGCGACCGCCAGGGCGGTGACAAACCGGGCGTCTCGCGACGCGCCGGGCTGGCGTGCCAACCGCCGCTCAATCTCGGCGAACCGCTCGGGATATGAGGCATCGTCCCGCAGGAACCGCGCGGAGTGAATGCCCGGGGCGCCTCCCAGTGCGTCGATGACCAGTCCTGAATCCTCGGCTACCACCGGTAACCCGGAGGCTGCAGCGTAGGCCAGCGCCTTGATGCGTGCGTTCTCGCGGAAGGTGGCCCCGGTTTCCTCAGGGACGGCAATCGGGGCGAGGTCCGCCAGTGTCTTCCAGGTGATGGGCAACGCCTGCACCAGCGGCATGATCTCGCGCAGCTTGCCCTGATTCGTGGTGGCCAGCAGGACGGTCATCGTCCGAGGATGCTGCCGACAATCTCGCGCTGACGGGCGATAAGGTGCGTGATGCCGGCATCCGCCAGACTCAGCAGGCCCACCAGGGCCTCGGTGCCGAACGGCTCGGTTTCCGCCGTCCCCTGCAGTTCGATGAAGCGGCCGTCACCGGTCTTGACGATGTTCATGTCGACGTCGGCCTTCGAGTCTTCTTCGTAGGCCAGATCGAGCATGGGCATGCCGCCGACGATACCGACGCTGGTCGCTGCGACATAGTCGGCGACGG
>JBIIDF010000148.1:0-7176 GCA_044238535.1 Vicinamibacterales bacterium | reverse complement strand
GCCGTCGGTGTATGTCACCGGCCCCAACGGCATTGTCGCCACGTCGACCGCGCGCGTGATTCAGCCGGGTGACGTGATGATGATCGACTGGGGTGTGCAGCTGATGAATTTCGGCACCGACGTGAAAAGGGTCGCCTACGTGCTGAAGCCCGGTGAGGCCGTGCCGCCCCGGAGTATCCAGCAGGCCTTCGACAAGGCCGTCGCAGTGCGGGATGTGCTGAAGCGGGCGATCCGGCCGGGCCTGACAGCCGACGAGACGGCGAAGAACATGGACAAGGCCCTCGCGGCCGCGGGCTACGGTGTCATCGAGTTCAACCGTCCCAACCGCGATGACCGCACCGACGTCGTCTATGGTTTTCATCCCGTCGGCAATACCGGCCACGACATCGGGCCCTCGATGACCACCTGGCAGCCGAAGCAGCGGACGTTCACGCTGCGGACGCAGCACCTGTTCTCGTTCGAGTTCTTCGCGTATTCGCCCATCGAGGAATGGGGCGGCGCCAAGCTGCGCGTGCCGATCGAAGACGATGCACTGCTCACCGAGGATGGCGTGCAGTTCGTGCATCCGGCCAACTATCGGCTGCTGGTGGTCAAGTAAGTCCCTGCGAGGCCGGACGCCCGTGGCGCGGGCGTCCGGGCCCCCGGCCCACCTCGGAGCTGTCCCGGCGCTGCCTGCCGCGGCCTCAGGATAGCGGCCGTTCCGTTCAGCTCAGGTCCAGCGGCGCACGTCGACGCCCGCCTGCGTGAGGGCGGTGCGGACACGGGCGGCGACCGTTGCGGCGCCCGGGGTATCGCCGTGAATGCACAGCGTCTCGACCGGCAACGCGATGGGTCCACCGTCGACGGTCGGCACGCAGCCGGTCGTGACCAGCGTGACGGCTCGGGCGGTGACGAGGTCGAGCTCGTGCAGCACGGCTCCGGGCACCGTCCGCGACACGAGACGGCCATCGGCGTGATAGGCGCGGTCGACAAAACCTTCCGTCACCCCGCGCAACCCGGCGGCCTGCGCCGCAGCGATCAGGGCCGAGCCGGGCAGGCCGAGGACGGCCAGTGTCGGGCTGCAGGCGGCCACGGCGCGGCAGATGGCGTCGGCCATCTCGCGCTGCCGACAGGCCATGTTGTAGAGCGCCCCGTGCGGTTTGACGTGCACCAGCGCAACGCCTTCGTCCCGAGCGACGTCCATCAGCAGCTGCAGCTGTGTCAGCACCAGGTCTTCCAGCGCGTGTATTGACAGGGCCTGTTCTCGGCGTCCGAAGCCGTCGCGGTCCGCAAACCCGGGATGGGCCCCGGCCGCAACACCGTGGGCCTGCGCGAGTCGCAGCGTGGCCCGCATCGTCGGCAGGTCACCCGCGTGAGCGCCGCAGGCGATGCTGACGGAGGTGACATGCGGCATCAGGGCGCGGTCGTCTCCGACCACGTGCGTGCCGGACGATTCACCGACATCCGCGTTGAGATCGATGTGCATGACAGAGATATACCGCAGGCCACAGCAGGGAGGGTGCCGCGGCACGGGTGCGGGTGAAATAACCGTGGTCCGGTGTGGCCCCCTCCACTGAAGGCCGCGCTGGGCTACCCCGTGCGCGTCGTGATGCCCCGTAGCGAGGTGGACTTAGAGGCCGGCGAGCACCTTGAGCATCATGGCCTTCTGTGCGTGCAGGCGGTTCTCGGCCTGGTCGAACACCACCGATGCCGCCGACTCGATGACCTCGTCGGTGACTTCCTCGCCGCGATGGGCCGGCAGGCAATGCATGAAGACGGCCTCGGGATGCGCCAGTGCCATCAGCGCCTGGTTCACCTGATAGGCCGCAAACTTGCGCTTGCGCTGGGCATACTCGACTTCCTGCCCCATCGAGGTCCACACATCGGTGTAGACAGCGTCGACGTCGCGGACGGCCCCCTGCGGGTCGGTGAACTCGGTGAGGCCCGCGCCGTGTTGCGACACGGCAGCCGCCTGGTCGACCACATCGTCCGGCAGTTCGTATCCGGACGGTGTGGCGACGTGCACCGAGACGCCGAGCATCATGGCCGCATGCACCAGCGACGCGCACACGTTGTTGCCGTCGCCGACAAAGGCGATGCGTCGTCCCTCGAAGTGGCCGTCCCACCGCTCGTGCAGGGTCTGCATGTCGGCGAGCGCCTGACAGGGATGCTCCTCGTTCGACAGGGCATTGATCACGGACAGCCGGGGGGTCGCATCGATGAAGTCGAGCAGGCGATCCTGGCCGAAGGTCCGGATGATGACGGCATCGATCCATCGCTCGAGATTGCGGGCGACGTCGACCAGCGGCTCGCGGTCGGCGTGCATGACATCCGCAGGAATCTCGACGAGCTCTGCGCCCAATTCCCGGACCCCGATGGTGAACGTCACGCGTGTGCGCAACGACGGCTTCTCGAACAGCAGGCCGATATGCCGCCCGGCCAGGGCGGTGGCCGTCGGCGCCTGCGGGCCCAGGGTGCGTTCTGCCTTCAGACGCCGTGCGAGGGCGAGCGTGTCGCGCAGTTCGTCGGTGGACAAGTCGAGAATCGAAAGGAAATGACGGGACACGCGGGCACTCCTACGTACGGTATTCGGCGTTGATCTTCACGTATTCGGCGGTGAGATCGCACGTCCACACCGTGGCCGTGTGCGCGCCGCCCGCTCCGAGGTTGACCTCGATGTCGAGGTCGGTGCCTTTCAGATAGTCGGCGGCCTGAGGGGCCCGCTCGTCGAAGGGGCGTCCCTCCTCGAACAGCACCAACGGACCGATGCGCACGCGTGCCTGCTCAAGCACGAACGCGGCCCCCGACCGACCGGCGGCCGCGATGAGGCGTCCCCAGTTCGGGTCGGCGCCGTGCACCGCCGTCTTCACCAGCGGTGAATTGGCGAGCGCCCGTGCGGCCATCCAGGCATCGGCATCCGTGGCCGCGCCGGTCACGGTGATGGCCACCAGTTTGGTCGCGCCTTCGCCGCCGCGCACGATGGCGAGGGCCAGTGCGTGGGCCACCACGCGGAAGGCCTCGAAGAGTGCAGGATAGAGCGCTTCGCCAATGACCACCCCGCTGGCGCCGTTGGCTATCGCAAAGACGCAGTCGTTCGTGGAGGGTTCGCCGTCGACGGTGATGGCGTTGAAGGTGTAGCGGCAGGCATCGGACAGTGCGCGAGACAGCATCGCCGGGTCGACGGCGGCGTCGGTCGTCAGGTAGCCGAGCATCGTGGCCATGCGGGGCTCAATCATCCCCGAGCCCTTGGTCATGCCTCCCACGGTGAAGGTGCCCATCTCGGTGGTCACCCGCACGGCCGCTTCCTTCGGAAACGGATCGGTCGTCATGATGGCGACCGCCGCTGCACTGCCGCCGGTGTTCTTCAGCGTCTGGACGGCCCGTGGAATGCCCGTGCGCAGCGCCGGCATCTTCAGGTTGACCCCGATGACGCCGGTCGAGGCGACCAGCACCTGGGACGGCTCGCAGCCGAGTTCCCCCGCGGTCAGCGCCGCCATCTCGCGCGCATCCGCCATGCCCTGCGGTCCCGTGCAGGCATTGGCACATCCGCTGTTGGACACGATGGCCCGCATCTGAAAGTTGCTCGCGGCCAGATGCTCCTGGCTCAGCACGACAGGCGCCGCCTGCGCGCGGTTGGTGGTAAAGACCCCTGCGGCACAGGCCGGAATGTCGGATACCACCAGCGCGAGATCGGGCTTGCCACTGGCCTTGATACCGCAGTGCAGGCCTGCGGCCCTGAAGAGGCGCGGCGCGGTGACGCCGCCGTCAGTCATCTCAAGATGCATAGGACATCACCAGGGGAGGAGCCGCGGCAGGACGCTCGCCCGACCATGACGCATCGCAGTCGGCGAGCGTCAGGAGGACAGCCGACTGGCCGCACTGCCGGAAGAGCGCACAGCTGGCGCAGTCGACACGGATTTTTTCAGGAATCCACTGGTGCGGGACCAGCGAGAAGCCCAGCTGTACAAAGAACATCGGGTCGTGGGCAAAGGCGCACAGGCGGTCGAATCCGTCGCGCCGCGCACGCTGGGCCAGCGCCGCCACGATGCGGCGCGCGACACCGTGTCCCCGCGCCTCGGGCGTCACCACCAGTGACCGCACCTCGGCGGTCTGCGGAGACAGCGGCGCCAGTTCGGCGCAGGCGACGACATCGGCATCGACCTCGGCCACCACAAACCGGGGCGCTCGCGTCCGCAGTTCACCAAGGGTGCGGGGCAGCAGGTGTCCCTCGTCTGCATGTGCCGTAATCAGCCGCAGCAGTGCCTCGGCATCGTCCGCACGTCCCTGGCGCAGGCGCAGGAGCGGAGCGGTGTCGCGGAGTCGCGACGCGGGCGACAGTGACAGCGGGGTCATGCCGACACCTCTGTCAGCACGCGGTCGAGGATGGCGACGGCGGTATCGATGTCATGGGGCGTGACAATGAACGGCGGCAGCATGCGCACGACGCACTCGGCCGTGCGGTTGACCAGCAGGCCCGCCGCGCGGGCATGATCGACGACCGGCTGGGCATCAATGGTCAGTGCCAGGCCGCGCATGACCCCGGCCCCGCGCACGTGGTCGACGATGGCGTGTCGCTCGCGCAGGCCTTCGAGCTGCTCGCCGAAATACTGGCCGACCTCGCGCACGTGTCCGATCAGACCGCCGTGGGCATAGGGCACGGCGTCGGTGGTGCCGGTCAGTTGCTCGATGACATAGAGCGCGGCGCGGGTGGCCAGCAGGTTGCCGCCGTAGGTGGTGCCATGGTCGCCGGCGGCCACCTGGGCCGCGACCCGGGAGGACACCAGCGCGGCGCCGACCGGCACGCCAGCCCCGATGGCCTTGCCGACGGTGACGAGGTCGGGTTGCCAGTTGAAGGCCTGGAAGTGGAAGGGCCAGCCCGTACGGCCCAGGCCGCACTGCACTTCATCGGCGATGAGCAGCGTGCCGGTGTCGCGGGCGACGTCGGCAATGGCGGCGGCCATCGCCTCAGGCAACGGGCGTACGCCACCCTCGCCCTGCAACGGCTCGGCGATGATGGCGGCGGTCTCATGCGTGACCGCCGCGCGCAGCGCTGCCGGGTCGTCCGGCGAGACAAACGTCACGCCCGGAATCAGTGGACCGAACGGATCGCGATAATGCGGATTCGCCGTCACCGACAGCGCACCCAGGGTGCGGCCCGAAAATCCGTGTTCGAGGGCCACAAACCGCGTGCGATGGGTCAGCCCCTGGGAATACCAGAAGCGCCGGGCGAACTTGAGGCATGCCTCCATGGCTTCGGCGCCGCTGTTGCAGAAGAACGCGCGCTCGAGGCCCGACAGCGCCGACAGCCGCGCGGCCAGCTGCCCCTGCAGCGGGTGGTAGTAGAGATTCGACGTGTGCAACAGCGTCTGCGCCTGGTCGGCGATGACGGCGGCGAGCCCCTCGTGACCGTGGCCCAGCACCGTGACGCCGATGCCCGAAATGAAATCGAGATGGGCACGGCCCTCGCTGTCGAACAGGTGCATGCCGCGGCCACGCACCAGCACGAGCGGTTGGCGCTTGTAGGTCTGCAGCACGTGCCGCGATTCCAGATCCTGAATGACGGTGGCAGAGGGGATGTTCATGACAGCACACGGGTCAACGGTCGGGCATCGAGATCGGGCAGGCGCGGGGCGAGCAGCTGCATGAGGCCGCGCGTGTCATGGCCATTGGCGATGAGCACGTCGTGCACGCCGGCCTTGACGGCCTCGACGCAGGCGGTGAGCTTGGCCACCATGCCCGCATTGGCGGTGCCTGAGCGCACGAGGGCGCGCACCTCGGCGCGGGTCAGGGATGGGATGGTCGCGCCCGCAGCGTCGAAGACACCAGGCGTACCGCCGGCGATAATCAGCCGCCGTGCGCCGATACGGGCAGCCAGGCTGCCGGCCAGCGTATCGGCGTTCACGTTATAGAGCAGGCCGTCGCGTCCCGCACCGATGCAGGCCACGATTGGAATGAACCCGCCCTTGAGCAGGCTGGTGATGAGTGCGGGCGACGGCGCGGCCGTGGGCGTACCCACCATGCCGAGGTCCACTTCGTCGCCTGAGGTGGCCTGGTGGGGGAGGGCGCGTCGCACGGGGGCGACGCCGGCGTCGGCACCGGTCAGCCCGACAGCGCGGCCGCCCGCCGCGTTGATCGCGGCCACAAAGCGGGTGTTGATCGTTCCGGCCAGCACCGAGACGACGATCTCGAGCGTGGGCGCGTCGGTGACGCGCAGGCCGTCGACCTGCCGTTTGGGAATGCCGGCGATGGCCAGGGCGGTATCAATCTCCCGTCCGCCGCCGTGGACCACCACCAGCGGGCGCGTGCAGCGTGCCACCACGCGCGCCATCGCGGCCATCTTCTCAGGCGATTCGAGCAGTTCGCCCCCGACCTTCAGCAGGGAGATCGTCACAGCAGACCTGCGCGTTCGTCGAAGCCGTACATCACGTTGGCGTTCTGCAGGGCCTGGCCGGCCGCGCCCTTGACCAGGTTGTCGATGACCGAGACCACGCAGAGCCGACCGGTGTCGGCGTCGAAGCTCCAGCCGAGGTCGCAGAAGTTGGTGTGCGCCACATCCTTGATTTCGGGCAGCGTGGTCCCGGTGACCCTGACAAACGGTGCGGTCGCATACGCGCGGGCGTAGGCGTCGGCCACCGCTCCGGGTGCAGTGCCTGCCGTGAGCCGCACATGCACCGTCGCCATGAGCCCGCGGTCGAGCGGCACCAGATGCGGTACGAAGGTGACGCTCCGGCCCCCAAGGGCCTGTTCCATCTCCGGCGTGTGCCGGTGGTGGAACGCGCTGTAGGCGGCCACACTGCCGTGGTTCTCGCAGAAATGCGTGCGGTCGGTCGGGGCCTTGCCGGCGCCCGAGATGCCTGACTTGGCATCGATGACCGGCTCGCACTGGTCCGCGAGCAGGCCGGCGTGCATCAGCGGCAGCAGCGCCAGCAGCGCAGCCGTCGGATAGCAGCCGGGGTTCGACAGCAGGCGCGCCTGCTGAATGGCGTCGGTCTCGAACTCGGTGAGTCCGTAGGCCACGCCCGTGGGCAGGGCGCCTGTCGCCGGATACCAGCGCGCGCGCGCGTCATCGCGGCGCAGGCGGAACGCGCCGGACAGATCGACGACGCGGCAGCCGGCCTCCAGCAGGGCGGGCGCGATCTCGGCCGAGGCCGCTTCGGGCAGGGCGAGGAACACCACATCACTCGCGGCCGCCAGCGC
>JBIIDF010000147.1:0-7213 GCA_044238535.1 Vicinamibacterales bacterium | reverse complement strand
GACCAGCTGTTCGGCACACGTGATGCAGTCGGGAGCCGTATCCTCATCCGCAGCGTCCCCTACACCATCGTCGGGCGCATCCGCCGGAAGGACCAGGACAGCAGCTACAGCGGCCAGGACAACAGCAAGCTCTTCATCCCGTTCACGGCCATGGCGCGAGACTTTCCGAGGCCGGATGTCCCGCCCGGGACGCTGTCCCAGATTCTGGTGGCACCGCATCCGCCGGTCGTCGAGTCCCTGCCGGCGGTCCTCGCCGCAAGGACCGGCGCCATTCGAGATATCGACTGGCCACTCGAGCGCAACGTGCGCGGCGTGCTGGCCCGGCACAAGGGCTTCGACCCGCGCGACCGCGATGCCATCCGGGTGTGGGACACCTCACTCGAGAGCCTGATGTTCGGCCGGATGATTGGCACCATGAAGCGCTTCTTCAGCATCGTCGGTGTGATCACGCTGCTGCTGGGCGGTGTGGGCGTGATGAACATCATGCTGGTGGCCGTGCGCGAGCGCACGCGGGAGATTGGTGTGCGCAAGGCGCTCGGTGCGACGACGGCCCAGATTCAGCGGCAGTTTTTTCTCGAGGGGCTGCTGCTGACGCTGCTCAGTGGCCTGCTAGGGTTTGTGCTGGCGGTGGGCATCATGCTGCTGGTCAACCAGCTGCCGATGCCCACCCGCTTCCAGGGCATGGTGCTCACGTGGCAGTCGGGGGCGCTGGCCATGGGCACGCTCGTGCTCGTCGGCATTGTGACCGCCACGTATCCGGCACGCCGGGCGGCGCAGCTGCCGCCGATCGAGGCATTGCGCTACGAGTCGTCATGACGCCATCTGTTCGTGAGATTGTCGGGGAAGCCGTGGCAGGCCTGTCGCGCAACCGCACCCGGGCGGTGCTGTCGACGGTCGGCATTGCGTGGGGCATCGTGTCGGTCGTGATGCTGCTGTCGTATGGGAACGGCTTCCGAGATGCGCTGGCGCGAGGCTTCCGTGGCGCGTTCGGTGATGCCGTGGTTGTGATGTGGCCGGGGCAGACCAGCCAGCAGGCGGGTGGCGAGCGGGCCGGCAAGCGCATCCGGTTCACGGCGGCCGATGCCGAGGCTGTGGCGGCTGTGCCGTTTGTGCGCCACGTGAGCGCCGAGGCCTGGCGGCCGCTGCCATTCCGCTGGGGCGTGCGGCAGGCCACCTACACGGTGCGGGCGGTCGAGCCCTCCTATGCGGAGATGCGCAGCCAGTGGCCCGACAGCGGGCGATTCCTCGACGATGAAGACATGCGGCTGCAGCGGCGGGTGGCGTTCATCGGCAGCGAAGTCGCCCGCAAGGAGTTTGGCGGCACACCGCCGGTGGGCCAGCACATCCGGCTGAGCGGGCTCTCCTTCGAAGTGATTGGTGTGCAGAAGCAGAAGGTGCAGCTGTCGAACTACGGCACGTCCGACGCCGAGTGCATCTACATCCCCTACAGCACGGCCGGTCAGCTCTGGAACACCACCTATATGGATGTGATGGTTTACCAGGCTGTCGACCCCACGCTCGAGGTGAGGGCCACCGAGGGCGTGCGCCAGGTACTTGGGGAGCGGATCGGCTTTTCCCCGGGCGATACGCGGGCGATCGATGAGTTCGGATCGACCCAGGCCTCCGAGGTCACCGCCGGCATCGTCATCGGCCTGAAGCTGGTGCTGGGACTCATCGGGGTGCTGACCCTGGCTATCGGCGGTGTAGGCGTGATGAACATCATGTTCGTGTCGGTCAACGAGCGGACGCGGGAGATCGGTATCCGGAAGGCCCTGGGGGCTCGCCGCGGCGCCATCCTCGGGCAGTTCCTGCTCGAGGGCCTGGTGACGGTGTCGTTCGGCGGTGTCGTCGGTACCGCGTTGTCTTACGCGATGGTCTGGCTGTTCACGCCGCAGCCGTTCCTGTCAGAGATTCTCGACGACCCGTCGCGCCAGTCTGACATCCATCTGGTGCTCTCGCTGGACCTGCTGGGGATCATCGCCGGCATCCTCATGGTGGTGGGTCTCGTCAGCGCGGTGGTGCCGGCGGTCCGGGCTGCACGCCTCGATCCCATCGAGGCACTGCGATACGAATAGAATGCCCCCATGCACGATGTCGATGCCATCATCATCGGGTCGGGTTCCGGGGGACTGACGGCGGCGCTGGCCCTGGCACGCACCGGCCGACGGGTGATGGTTTTCGAGCAGCATTACCTGCCCGGGGGCTACAGCCAGACCTTCTCAACCAAGGGCTTTCACTTCAGCCCAGGCATTCACTATGTCGGGGCTCTCGATCCGGGAGGCAGCCTCCGGCGCATCTATGAAGGGCTCGGGGTGGCCAATGACCTCGAGTTCTTCGAGCTCGACCCCGACGGCTACGACCGGGTCTTCGTCGGCGACGACCGCTTCGACATTCCGAAGGGCAAGGACCATTTCCGCGAGCGGCTGATCGGGCGGTTTCCCTCAGAAGCCGACGGCATTGCCCGCTACTTTGACCTCGTGACGCGGATGATTGACGAGATGGGCTATGCCACGCCCATCCACAGTGTGCGCGAGGCCGTGTCTGTGCTGACGCATGCCCGCACACTCCTGCGCCACGGTGCGCGTCCCCTGAGCGATTTTCTGGATGACTGCACGCACCATCCGATGGTCCGCGCCATCCTGTCGATACAGGCCGGTGACCACGGCATGGCGCCGGGGCGTGCGCCGACGGCGCTGCATGCCGGCCTGCAGGGGTACTACTTCGACGGCGGCTGCTATCCGCGCGGGGGCGGGCATCACATTGCCGATACGCTCGTCGCGCACATCCTGGCGCATCACGGGGACGTGCATCTGCGCACCGAAGTGGCCGCGATTCTCATCGAGCGGGGGCAGGTGCTGGGGGTCAGGCTGGCGGACGGGCGCGAGGTGCGGGCCCCGCTTGTCATCTCGAATGCCGACCCCGGGGTGACATGGGGCCGCCTGGTGGCTCCCGAGCACCAGGGGCACCGGCTGCGCCGCCGCATCCGGCACCTCCGCTTCTCGATTTCCACGCTCAGCCTCTTCATGGCGGTCGACATGGATCTGCGCGCGGCGGGTATCGACAGCGGCAACATCTGGTTCAGCCGCACGCCGGACATCGACGCCGTCTATGGGCTGGCCGACCTTGATCGCCTCACCGGCCGCGAAGAGGTGTCGGGTCTCTTCTTCAATGCCACGACGCTGAAGGACCCCACCATGCGGCGCGACGGCCTGCACACCGTCGAGGCCATGACCGTGGCGTCGGTGGCACCGTTCGAGCAGTGGCTCGACACGCCACGCGGGCAGCGGCCGGCCGAGTATCACCAGCTGAAAGCCGACCTCACCGAACGGATTCTCGACGCGATCGAGTGCTTCCTGCCCGGTCTGCGCGACCGGGTCGTGATGCACACGCTGGGCACACCACTCAGCAACGCGCACTACCTGCACGCCACCGATGGCGGCATTTACGGCACCGAGAAGACCGTGGGCAATCTCGGGCCCTTCAGTTTCCCGACCGATACGCACATCACGGGGCTGTATCAGTGTGGGGCCAGCATCCTCGCTCCGGGGATCAACGGCGTGACGCACTCGGGGCTCCGGGCGGCCGCGGCGGCGCTGGGTTGTGCGCCCGACGAGCTGCTCACCGCGACGGGTCAGACGCTCCGCATCTACCCGGCCGAACAGCCAGACGCCTGGCCCGATTCGGTCCGCTGAGCCCGGTCCCATACGTGCGGCCCTGTCGTATGCTAACGCCGCATGTTTCAGAGGGTTTGCCTGGCCATCGCACTGCTCGGGCTGCTGGCATCGTCCGTCACGGCGCAGACACCGGCGCAGCTCGAGGTCATGAAATCCGATCGGCGTACGGTCACCGCCGAACGGTTACGAGACGATGAGCGCATCGTGCTCGACGGGGTCCTCGACGAAGCCGTGTGGACGCGTGCGGTCCATGCCGGCGAGTTCGTGATGCAGGATCCCATCCTCGGGAATGCGCCCACGGAACGCACCGAGGTGCGCTTTGCCTTCAACCGCGATCACCTCTACATGGGCGTGATCAACTTCGACTCGGAACCCGACAAGCTGCAGGGCAACACGAAGAAGCGCGACGAGTTCCTGAGCGCCGATGACCGGTTCATGTGGACGATGGATACGTTCCTGAACCAGCAGACGGGCTACTTTTTCGAAATGAATCCGGCAGGCCTGATGGCTGATGCGCTGATGGGCCCAGGCGGCACCAACAACCGTGAGTGGGACGGCATCTGGAACGCGCGTGTGCGCCAGAGCGATATCGGCTGGGTCATCGAGATCGACATTCCGTTCAGATCGCTGGCGTTTGACCCGAATGCGCCGGCCTGGGGCATCAACTTCCAGCGCACGGTGCGCCGCAAGCAGGAAGAGCTGTTGTGGACGGGCATCCAGCGCAACCAGGGCCTGCGCCGCATGGCCAACGCGGGGCTGCTGGTGGGCCTGCAGCAGCAGGTGAGCGAGGGACGGGGCTTTGAAGTGCGGCCCTATACCTCGGGCTACCTGACCGACGGTCAGGGGCGCACGCCGCCCCTGTCGCGGACAGCGGTCGGTGACGTCGGTGTCGATGTGGCCTACAACATCACGCCGTCACTCCGCGGAGTCGCCACCGTCAACACCGATTTTGCCGAGACCGAAGTCGACCTGCGGCGGGTGAACCTCACGCGATTTCCGATCTTCTTTCCTGAGCGGCGCACGTTCTTCCTCGACGGTGCGACGTTTTTCGATTTCCCGGTGACGGCGTTTTTCTCGCGGCGCATCGGGCTGGTGAATGGCGAGCCGCAGCCGATCGTGGGTGGCGGCAAGCTGACCGGGCAGGCCGGGCGCAGCGATGTCGGGGCGCTCTATGTGCGCACGGCCGAGCAGGCCGCGACCATCGGCGAGCATTTCCTGGTGGGCCGTTTCCGGCGACGCCTCTTCGAGCAGTCGTATGTGGGGGCCATCTACACCGGGCGCGATGACGGCGGAGCCACGGCCCACGGGATGCGGCACACAGCGGGCATGGATGTCAGGCTGGCCACCCGACGATTCCGTGGCACGAAAAACCTGAACATGACGGGTTACTACGTGCGGAATTCATCGACGGATGACCGGGGCAGTGCCGCCTATGGCGTCTCGTTCGACTATCCCAATGACATCTGGGAAATCGGGGCCGATTTTCAGGAGGTGCAGCCTGGCTACGACCCGGCGGTGGGGTTTGTCCCCAGGAAAGACTTCCGGAGGTATGCGCCCGACTTCCGCTGGAACCCGCGACCGAAGGGACACCGCTACATTCGCCGGATGGGCATGGGTGTGCGGCCATCGTTCTTTACCGATCTCGAGGGACGCAAGGAATCGATTTACGGGGATATCCAGCTGTTCCGGATGGAACTGCATTCGGGTGACAACTGGGATGTGAGCGTCACGCCTACCTATGAACGACTGAAGGACAACTTCACGATTGCCCCGGGCGTCGTGCTTCCACGCGGGGGCGAATACGAGTTTGTGCGCTACCAGATTCAGGCCAACACGGCGAACCGCCGGGTCGTGGCCCTCCGGCCGCGGTTCGAGTGGGGCACCTTCTTTTCGGGCCGGCGCACCGAGCTTGAACTGGGTGTCGATGTGCGCCCGATGCCGGGGGTGCGCGTGAACACGACCTACGAGTACAACCGGGTCGGCCTGGCCGAAGGGACCTTCGATACCCGCCTCTGGCGCGTCGTCGCCGACACGCAGGTCAGCCCCTTCCTGTTTCTCGTGAACAATGTGCAGTACGATTCGGTCAGCGGCATCCTGGGGTGGCAGTCACGGATGCGGTGGATCGTGACGCCGGGGAATGACGTCTTTTTCGTCTACACCCATAACTGGCTCGATGCGCACGACCCTCTTGATCCGCATGCCACCCGCTTCAGCACGCTCGACCGGCGGGCCGCCGCCAAAGTGGTGTACACCAAACGTTTCTGACCGGGGAGCCCCATGGCCAACCTGATCACGATTTTCGAAGAGACCGTCAGCCGCTTCGGTGACCGGGTGGCCGTCGAGGTGCAGCGGAAGGACACACTCGACCGCCTCACCTATCGCGACCTCGACGCGCTGCGGCGCGACCGGCTGCGACAGCTGCGCGCCCGCGGCGTGCAGCCGGGCGATCGGTGCGCGATCCTGGCGCACAACGACGCGCACTGGTGCGCAGCCTACCTCGCCGTGCTGTCGGCCGGGGCGTCGGTCGTGCCATTCGACACCAACTACTCGGCCACGCAGGTGGCGACGATTCTGCGCGACTCGGGCGCGCGCGTGCTGTTTGCCAGCGAGCGACTGGCGCAGGTGGCGACCGATGCCCTGTCAGCCCTGCCGGATGTCGTGCGTCTCGACGTGCATGCGCCGGCCGAGGCACCGGCGGCCGACCAGCGCGTGCCCGGGCGCGACGTGGCGGCGGAGGAGACCGCAGTCATCCTCTACACGTCAGGCACGACCTCCGATCCGAAGGGCGTGATGCTGACCCACGCCAACCTGATCGCCGAGCGCGATTCCGCGTTTGCGGTGGTGAATGTGTCGTCAGACGACAGCGTGCTTGGTGTCCTGCCGCTGTTCCACTCGCTGGCTCAACTGGCCAACCTGCTGCTGCCCTTCGCAGTGGGTGCGCGTGTGGTGTATCTCGAGACCCTCAACTCGCAGGAGCTCGTGCGTGCCCTCTCCGAGCGGCGCATCACGATCTTCGCGTGCGTCCCGCAGTTCTTCTACCTGATTCACGAACGCATCATCCGCGAGGTGCAGCGCAAGGGGCCGGTCGCTACGCTGGTATTCCGCACGCTCATCGACACCAGCTTCCGCCTGCGCCGACTGGGCATCAACGCCGGGCCGTCGCTCTTCGGCAAGGTGCACGACATCATGGGCCGGCAGATGCGCCTCTTTGTGACCGGCGGGTCGAAGTTCGACCCGGCGATCGGCCGCGATCTGTATGCCCTCGGTTTCACCATTCTGCAGGCCTACGGCCTCACGGAAACCAGCGGGGCGTGCACCATCAACACGCCGGACGAGGCGCACATCGACACCGTGGGGCGTCCGCTGCCGGGCACCGAGATTCGGATCCTGCCGCGGCAGTCAGGCGATGAAGAGCACGCCGACGGCGAGGTCGCGATTCGCGGCCCGCTCGTGATGAAGGGCTACTTCAACCGGCCCGACGCCACGGCCGCCGTGATGCAGGACGGCTGGTTCCTCAGTGGCGACCTGGGGCGCATGGA
>JBIIDF010000146.1:0-7228 GCA_044238535.1 Vicinamibacterales bacterium | reverse complement strand
CCAGCACCGGACGCCAGTGCGGCAGTGATAGTGGTGCCGGCATCTGCGCTGATGACATTCCCGTACGGGTCGCACACAGATACCGCAGGCTGCGGAACGAGCGCAGTGCCACTGGCTCCGCCTCCAGGTTGGGTCGTGACCACCAGCTGACTGGCGGGTGCCGCCGTCACCGTAACGGCCAGTCGCGCGCCCGAGGGCGTCGTCATCTCGCCATCAGTGGCGGTCACAACCGCCGTTTCCGCACGATAGAGCGCAAGGCGACCGTTCGCGTCACCCGAGACCGTGGCCACACCCGCAAGGAAACTGAGCGCAGTCGGCGCACCGAACGCGACGGCGGAGCCACTCAAACTGGTGACGGTGGGGGCCGTCACGGGATGAGTGGAGCTATTCGCCCCAGTAAACACCACGGTCTGCGCCCCGACATACCCCGTGGCCACAACTCCTTGCAGGGTATAGGCCGTCAGCGTCAGCGACTGCAACTGGCCGGAGACCTGCGTGCCAGTGCCGGAGACCACAAATGTTGCTGCGGTGCTTGTCGTAATGGTGGATGAACTCGGGCTCACCGCTGCATCGAGCACGGCCCTGACGCGATAGTAGTAGGCGGTGGACTGGCTCAGTCCGGTGACTGCGGCTGAGAGATTTGAGCCAACGTCTAGATCGGCATAGCCTGGAACAAGGGCCGTGAAGCCGTCGTTCGTGGAAACATCCAGCCGGTAACTGGTGGCATGTGTGACAGACGACCAGTGAGCGGTGAACGACGTACGTCCCATCAGCGTGGCCGGAGCCACAACCGGTGGCGGCAGGACGTAGCGCAACACGACAATGCCTGAACCGCCTGAGCCTCCGGATGGCGTCGCTCCCCGGGCACCGGCGCCGCCGCCGCCGGTATGGGCAGTCCCACTGCCTCCCGTGGCACCGTTGACGCTGCCCCCGCCGCCGAGGCCACCGACGGCATTGCCCCCGTTTCCGTCCTCGGTTCCGGCGCCGCCGCCGGCATAGAACTCGCTACTGCCGGTGATGCTGCTGCTCAGGCCATCCCCGCCGTGACCCGCCACCTTGTTGGTGGCGCTGCCTCCAACGGCACCAGCCCCTCCTCCGCCCCCGGCATGCCGGCTCGCTGAAGCGCCACCGTTGCTCCCCTGACCAACCGTACCGAGGCCGCCGGCGACCGGTGTGTTTCGCATGGCACTTCCGCCACCGGAACCACCGGTGCCACCGGTTTCCTCGCCGACCACATCGGACGAGCCACCCCCGCCACCGCCGATAGTGCTGATCGCGAGGCCCGTGGCGGTCACTGACGATGCACTACCGGCGCCACCGCGTCCATTGCTCCCTCCAGTGCCGCCAGTTCCGCCGGCTCCCACGGTGACGGTGTAGGCCTGTGATGAGACGGTGGCTTGCCCGGTCAGCATGCCGCCGGCGCCACCACCTCCCGCACCGTTGTTGGTGTTCCCAGCGCCCCCACCCCCGCCCGCGACGATGAGGTAGTCAACCTCCGTGATGCCTGACGGCGGCGTCCACACGCAGCTACCCGTGGCGGTGAACCGGAGCACCACACGTGCCACGCCCCCAACCGTGGCACCTGAAACCGAAGGCGAACAGGTCGACTGCAGAAGGACGGCCCGTGAAGCTCCCACCCGTACGGCAGAACCGTCGCCGGCCGTGGGCGTGGCGTCCGGATGCCAAACACTCGAGGACGTCAGGCCTCGCGGAGGGGATACAGAATCCGGCGCCACCCGGTCCGCGATTGGGCGCGCGAGCCCGTCTGTTCGCCAGGCCCGGTGAGAAGGACTGGATGCGGAAACCTGCAGGTGTACTGCGGGTGCCAAACACACCGCCAGCCACACAACACGTGCCAGAACGCTCGTGGGTCTCATCAGACGACGGTCTCCGTGTCCACGTGCGGCCGCATCGGCATACGCCCTCGCTGGGACCGACAGCGACACCGCAGACGCGACGGCCCTGACGCCTGTCCCACACACCCCAGGCTCCAGCGGGGCAATGCTACACTAACCTTCCGAACGCTCGCGAGGAGAGATGGCCGAGTGGTTTAAGGCGCACGCTTGGAAAGCGTGTGTACGGGAAACCGTACCGTGGGTTCGAATCCCACTCTCTCCGCCAGCCCAGCGCGTCTGACACGGCCAGCTTGCGGGCCGCGCCTTCGACAGCGCATCCCCGAAGCTCCCGCTCGACGCCCCCGCTGCGACAGCCCTCGCCCGCGCCGCACGCCCGCCTCACTCGTCGACCAGGCCCCACTCGTCCTGCCACTACACTTTCATGAACGCGGCACATCCTGGAACCGTCACGGATTCCGTGACCGGAACCACATGCAGCAACCGACATGTGTCGCGGAGAATCTCGAGAGCGGCCGAGGTGGAAGGCCAGTTGATGTCATCAAACACGATGATGCCTCCCGCCGGAATCCTGGGTAAGTAGGTGACAACGTCCTGCGCCGACGCAAAGCTGGAGTGATTGCCGTCGATATGCAGCAAATCGATCCGGTCGAAGAGGACGCCGGCTCGGCCTGAAGGCGCTTCGACCACATGGACCCGCTCATGCAGATCATGCTCCAGCACAAACGACAGAAAGTCCCGTTTGATGCGCGCCAAATCGACCACCGACCACCACAGATCATTGCCCAGATTGTGGCGATGACGCGTCGCTTCAGCACCAGACCAGGTCTCAATCCCCCACACCTCGCCCTCCCGATTGTCGTTCAGGGCAGCAGCAATGGGAGCCAGCGACCGACCTCCATACACGCCGATTTCCACAACCGTGCTCGGCCTGTATTCCCGAACCAGGCTGTAGAGCATGAGGGCCTTCTGGGGCGAGCACCAACCTTCAAGGCGAGTCGCATCGTCCAGAATCGCCCGGGCCGCAGCGGTCACGTCACGGTCCGCCGCTGCCGCATCGAAGAACTCTGTGGCGTGGCGCGGATCTGCGCAAAGCCACGGGTAGTTGAACACGGTCCCTGCCAGACCTACAGCACAGTTGACAATGCACTCGATCAGGTAAACCGAGTGCCTGTCGTCGGTGGCCGAACGGTCGACCCTGCCGCTAGGAACGTGCAGGTGAAAGTAATCCAGGTGACGCCCAAGAGCCTCGCCAGCGCGGGTCGCGTATTCTGACGTCGTCAGCATCACGTGGCCGACTCTCGCAGCAGACTCCAAGAATCCCCGAGGGCCGGCACTTGCCGGCGTGGCCAAGGGGGCACCCAGAACGCTCAGCGCGACTTCACACAGTCCTCGGCCGGCCTCCACCAGTTCGGCAACCGCCATTGCTCGCGCAGCGCCTGCGCCACCGCGGGCCTGACGCCGAGCCGTGATAAGCCGTTCGAGCAGGCTCCTGACGGTTGAGTCATACTGTTCGTAGAATAGCGTCGCTGGAATCCGTCCAGGCTGCGTCGTGTCCATCGGGGTTTCCAATCGCTGGTATCGTCCGCCTCTAGCCGAGCGCTTAGTGTAACGCTAGCGAGTCTCGGCTCTCAGCAAGTCATCAGCGACTGGCCGCATCTTCGGGAGTCTGGCGTCCTATGCCTCGGTATCCATTCGGCACACAAACCGTCATTGACAATCTGGCCCGGCGGCTCGACGCGATCGAAGCCACCTGGCCGATGACGGGGAGCTACACACGCATCGACCCGTATGTCGTTCCCCACATGCAAGCGAACCAGTGGTTCGAAATGATCGTCTCCCACGAGGAAAGCAAGGCGTGGTTCGACAAGAGCTGGACCGACTACGCACAACTGACGGCCCTGCAGAAAGGATTCATCAAGCCCGGTTCGGTGGCATTTGACCTGGGATGCAACTCCGGCGCGATTACGCTGCCGATGGCTGCACAGGCTGGACCGTCGGACCATGTGCACGCGTTCGACCCGCACCCCTGGAACGCTGCGGCGACACAAGCCCAGGCACAGCTCAACCAACTCTTCAATGTGACGGTGCATGCCGTCGGCGTGTCGAACCGGTCTCACACCATTTCCGTACAACCTAACGATTCTCGCACCTACGAATCCTCACGCGGACCCTCGGCACAGACGCTCGACATCAGGCATATCAGCGCCTACATGACGGCCCGGCCGACATTTTTGAAAATCGATACCGAGGGCGCCGAACACGACATCTTCGATGTTGCTGACTACGCGCTGTACGCCAGCGTGGAGTGGGCCTTTCTGGAGTTTCACCCAATGTGGCTCACCCCGCGTGGCGTCGACCTCCGCACCCCGCTGCGCAACATCCAGAAGCACGGCTTCGAACTGCATTACCACGCACCAGACGCCCCCGTGCATCAGATCGAAAGCACCACGGACCACCATCTGGCCTTCTGGCTGAGAAGAGCAACGGTCTAGTCACACGTCGGCGGGAAGGTGCACGCGGCCCAGGGATCAACTGCGCCCGAGCACCTCCCGGTAGAGCTCGAGATACGAGCGCGACATCTGACCTGCCGTGAAATGCTGGCGGTGCCGCTCCCGTGCACGTGCGCCCATCGCTCGTGCGACGGATGGGTTGTCCCACAGGTAATCCATGGCCGCGCGTAGTGCTCCGGAATCCTCGGGGGGCACGACGATACCCGTCTCCTCCGCAACATTCACGTAGGAGGTGCCGGTGCCAATCTCGCTGCAGATCATGGGCTTTCCATACATGGCCCCCTCAAGCAACGTGATGCCGAAGGCTTCAGATCTCAGGTGCGATGGAAGCAGGACTGCCTCGCACAGGGAAATCAGTGCCACTTTGTCAGATTCGGTGACGTGGCCGAGGAAGGTGATGTGGTCCAGCTTGAGCCGGCGAGCCTGAGCTCTGAGCGGCCCCTCTGCTGAACCCGCACCCGCAATCACGATCGGCACACGCCCGTCCCGTGCAGCGTCCAGCAGAACCTGCAATCCCTTGTAGTAGCGCAGAACGCCGATGAACAGAAAGAAACGCGGTCCCACCACAGAACGCCAGTAGGCGACGCGGGCAGGGTCGACGGGGGGATAATCCTCAGGGTCGAGCCCGATCGGAATCACCCGCACCTTCGCAGCATGTTCCGCCAGCACCTCGCTCGTCGCCGAATAGTTCGGGGATGTGGCGACAATGGCCCCCACGGAACCAAGAAAGCGCCTCTGCAAGGGACGATACAGCGCGAGCAGGGTTCTCTGCCGCACGATATCCGAGTGATATGTCACGACTGAGGGTGTTCGATGATTCACAGCAAAATGCACCACGTCCATGAAAGGCCAGGGGAAGTGGTAGTGGACGATGTCAACCGATGGAACGAGCGTGGCATACAGACGAAGGGCCGCAAGGGACATGCTGGTGGAAGCGAGCTCGATGCTCGGTCCCGCCCGGTGAAGGGTGTATCCACCAACTGAGATGACTGAGGGCTGGGCCTTGGGCGTCGTCGACAACACGTCAACCTGGACCCCCAGCCGCCGTGTCCCGATAGCCAGGTGGTGAATCATCTGCGCAACGCCCCCAACACTGTCGGGAAGGGCGGACTTGTAGAAGTGCAGAACCCGCATGCTGGATTATCTGAAGTGCACGGCCGTGAATACCGGGTACACGCCGCGGATCAAATCAGCAGACCAAGCCGTCCACGGGTGCGGCGGTACACGACGAATGCGACGACAAGCCCACCGGTGTTCACCCCTGCGACGGTCACCCACGAACTCCACGGCAGTGGAGCATGCAGGGCGACACTGCGGAGAATTTCGACGTAGTGGTAGACGGGATTCAGATCTGCCACCCACTGGTGCTGCTTGAGCATGTCACGGGACCACATGAGCGGTGACACGATCGGAATCAGGGGAATCACCGTGTGGAGCAAGTGCGGAGTATCCCGTACGTACAACGTGAAAATGCCCATCAGGGTTCCGGTCCAGACGGCAAGCGCGAGATACATCACCATTACCGGGACCAGCCCCAGCAATGAAACGGACGGATAGATGCCACGAATGGCCAGAACGCCAAGCATGATCGGCATGTACTGGACAAATGTGATGGAGACTCGCACCAGATGCCGATACAGATGGAAAGACGCCGGCAGTGATGAGGCCGTGAGCAACCAGCCATGGTAAAGGAAGACGTCACAGCTCTCGGTCAGAATAGAGGCAAGTATCAACCAGGAGCACATGCCGGCAGCGACATATGGCGCGGCGGAACCCATGGATTGACCGAACAACGCTGAGTTAATCAGCGACATGACGAAGATCCAGGTACCAGACTTTATCAGCAGCCACAACGGCCCCAACGCGGTACGCGCATACCGGGCGCGGATGTCGTCGAAGCCGAGGCGCAGCCAAAACGGCCACAGGTGTGCTCCGCGACGCAGATCTGTCCAGACGGCACGGCTGCTCTGCCGGTGCCTGTTCGGGCGGTGTTCCATCGTCAGGCCGACGGCAAGGCCGACAAGAGAGCTACATACTTCGCGACGAGGTCGCGAGGCTGGTAGCGCTGCTGCGAGGCGTTACGGCACTCCGGGAGAGAACCAGCCTGCTGATCGTAGCGTTCGATCGCTTGTGCAAGTTCCATGAAGTTCCCAATATTGAAAAATCGCATGCCCCCGCGGAAATAGTGATGCATCTCCCGAAAGACCCCGACATTCGAAAACAGCGCTCGCGTCCCGAACTCCAAGGCGAGGGTCGCCGGCCCCGATCCCGACTGTCCCGACTGCGTCTTGATATACGGATGAACAAAGTAGTCCAGCGATACATACAGCAGCGGCATTTCCTCATCGCTCACTTGCCCGAGGAAATGAATACGGTGACCGAGAGGCTTCCGGGGAAGGAAATACTTCAGGTCGGTATGCCGATATAACTCCGCTTCGAGCATCTCGGCCCTGGAGGCGCCCCCTGCAGCCCGCATCATGTCCCCAGGGTTCGTGCCCTCGTGATGTATTCCTCCGGCTTGTTCGTGGAGGGAAAACCCCAGGATTTGCCGCAGGTAGGGCCCGATCTCCGCGTCTGCGGTAATGGCTTGCGGGTGCTCGCCCCCGACCAGGGCAAGCTGATAGTCATCAGGCAGAAACTCGAGGGCCTTAATGGCGGTGAGGAAGCCCTTGTAGCGACCGAAGAAGCCTGCCAGCGCGACGTATTTCTTCCCGGCGTCGAGGCCGTACCGTGTCAGCACCTCGTGCCGTGAGTACCTCGAACGAATGGCGCTGACTTCCTCGCGCGAAAAATAGACGATCGGAAAATCCTCAACACGTTCGATACCGTACAACCGCTGGAATACATAGCGGTCCGCGGTGC
>JBIIDF010000145.1:0-7251 GCA_044238535.1 Vicinamibacterales bacterium | reverse complement strand
GTCAAGGGACGCGAGGGCATCCTCACCGTCCACACGCGCAAGATTCCGATGGCCGACGATGTGGACGTGCGTGTGCTGGCGCGCGGCACGGTGGGATTCACGGGCGCCGATCTGGCGAACCTGGTGAACGAAGCGGCGCTGCAGGCCGCACGGGTGAACAAGAAGCTCGTGGCCATGAGCGACTTCGAGTTTGCCAAGGACAAAGTGCTCATGGGGGCCGAGCGCCGGTCGATGATGGTGACCGAAGACGAGAAGAAGGTGACGGCCATCCACGAGGCGGGTCACGCGCTGCTGGGCGTGCTGCTGCCGAACGCCGACCCGATTCACAAGGTGACGATCGTTCCGCGCGGCATGGCCCTGGGCCTCACGCAGTCGCTGCCCACCGAGGAAAAGCACAATTACTCGCGCGAGTATCTGATGGATCAGATCGCCCTGCTGCTGGGCGGGCGCATCGCCGAAGAACTGACCACGGGTCAGATGACCACCGGTGCTGGTAACGACCTCGAGCGGGTGACCGATATGGCGCACCGCATGGTCTGCGAGTGGGGCATGAGCGAAGCCCTGGGGCCCCTGACGTTCGGCAAGAAGGAAGAGCAGATTTTCCTCGGGCGTGAAATTGCGCAGCACGCCGACTACAGCGAGGATACCGCTCTGAAAATCGATGCGGAAGTGAAGCGCATCGTCACCGAGAATTACGAACGCGCGACCCGCCTGCTGACGTCCCACAGGGCCGAGCTGCAGGCGATTGCCGATGGACTGCTGGCCCGCGAGGTGCTCGATGCCGACCAGGTGCATCGTCTGGCCAAGGGCCTTCCGCTCGATGATGCCGGTGCCGGTGGCCGCGCTGCGGTGTCGGAGACTCCCGTGACGGTGGTGGCCGACGAGGTGGTGCGCCCGTCGATGGTGCCGCCCCTCCAGCAACCGCTGGCCCAGGAATAGGGGCGCGCGCCCGCTCGTCGCTCGTCTGTGTCTGTGCCGTCCTCCGCCCGCCGAATCTTTGCGGTGCCACTGCCCGGCCGCGCGCCCCTGCTGCTCGGGGAGCGGACGCTGGTGATGGGTGTGCTCAACCTCACGCACGACTCGTTCTCGTCGGATGGCCTCGCGGCAGACCCGGCCCGGGCCATCGCCCAGATGCAGGCGATGGTCGAGGCCGGTGCCGACCTGATTGACATCGGCGCCGAGTCGACCCGGCCGGGCTCACTGCCAGTCAGCGAGGCGGAAGAACTGGCGCGCCTGCGTCCTGTGCTGCGGGCCATGGGGGGACGCGTGCCGGTGCCTCTGTCGATCGATACCTCGAAAGCCGCCGTGGCGAATTTCGCCCTTGATGAGGGGGTGGCGATCGTCAACGACGTGACGGCGCTTGCCGGAGACCCGGCGATGGCGCCCTTGCTGGCGGCGCGGGGCGTTCCAGTCATCCTGATGCACATGCGTGGACGTCCCCGGGAGATGTATGCCGACGCCCGCTACGGTGATGTGGTGCCGGATGTGATGCGCGACCTGCAGCGGCGGATGGAAGTGGCCCTTGGCGCGGGTATCGGATGGGACCGGCTGCTCATCGATCCGGGGATTGGCTTTGCGAAGACCCCTGGCCAGAGCTTCGAGATGCTGGCGGGGACGGCCCGTCTGTCTGCCCTGGGGCGGCCGTTGGTGGTTGGTGCGTCGAGAAAATCGTTTCTGGCTGATGCCATCGGTGCCATACCGCCCGAGTCACGCGACTGGGCCACGGCGGCGGCCGTGACGCACTCGGTGCTCGCCGGTGCGCATGTGGTGCGTGTGCATCGCGTGGCCGAGATGGTGCAGGCGGTTCGGGTGGCCGACCGGCTTCGGGACGCCGCGCCAGACGGACTCCTGCGATAGGATGAACGGGCGTCAGCCCGGTCATGGCCTGGTACTCACAATTCCTTCAACGGCCCGCCCTCGACTGGTGGGATGTACTCGACATCGGCATTGTCTCAATTGTCATTTATGAGCTGCTCAAGCTCATCCGTGGCACGCGGGCGATGCAGCTGGGCGTGGGCATCGCGGTGGTCGTGGGACTGTTCTATCTGTCGCTGGGCCTGCAGCTGGAAACCCTCAACTGGGTCATTCGGAACATCACCGGCTACCTGGTCTTCGCGGCGATTGTGCTGCTGCAGGCGGACATCAGACGCGCGCTGATGCATCTGGGGCGTGCGCGGTGGCTGCGCCGCTTCGAGGGGCAGCAGGCCGACGACGATGCGATTGACGAGTTGCTGGTGGCGGTGCGACGTCTGGCGGCGCAGAAGATCGGCGCCCTGATCATCATCGAGCGGCGCATCGGCCTGCGGAACTTCATCGAGAGTGGCATTCCCCTGGATGCACGCCTGACGTACGACCTGCTGATTGCGATCTTTCAGCCGGCCTCGCCATTGCACGACGGCGCGGTGATTGTGCAGGGCGACCGGGTGGCGGCGGCCGCTTGTTTTCTGCCCCTGTCCGTCAATCCGCGGCTCAGCCGTGAGCTGGGCTCGCGGCATCGTGCGGCGCTGGGTGTCACCGAGGAGAACGACGCGGTGGCCGTGGTCGTGTCCGAGCAGACCGGGGGCATCTCGCTCGTGCTGGATGGGGAGATTGAGCGGCAGTTGTCGGAAGACCAACTGCGTCAGCGGTTGCGCACGCTGGTGACGGTGCGTCGCACGTGGCTGTGGTCGCTGGCATCACGAGGGGAGGCGTAGCACGGTGGCAGCGTGGCCGGTGCGGAACATACGGCTCAAGCTGGTCTCGGTGTGCATTGCCGGCCTGCTGTGGATGATCGTCGCGGGCGACCGCGTCGTCGAGCGCGTGCTGCGCGTGCCGGTGGAACTCCAGGACATGCCGGCGGATCTGGAACTGGTGGGACCGGCGCCCGATACGGTCGATGTGCGTGTGCGCGGGTCGTCGAATGCGCTGACGCGGCTTGGGCCGGGTGACATTGCGGCCGTGATTGACCTGAAAGCGGTGCGCGAGGGGCGGCGAGTGTTCACGCTCGGACCGGCACAGGTGCTGGTGCCGGCGGGACTGGAAACCGTGCAGGTGTCCCCCTCGACGATCGCGATGGAATTCGAGGCGACGGTCACGCGTCGCGTGCCGGTGGAGCCGCGGACGGACGGGGAACCCGAGCGGGGCTTCCGCGTGGTGCGTGTGGTCAGTGTGCCCGACACCGTCGAGGTGTCCGGGCCGGCGTCGGTCGTGGCCCGGGTCACGGCGGCGACGACAGACACGGTGTCGATTGAGGGGCGGCGCGACTCGGTGCGCGCGGCCGTGGCGGTGGGCGTCGATGCGGCGCTGGTTCGGATTCGTGGACCCCAGACGGTGACGGTGGCCGTTACGATTGAGGCGGTGAAGCGATGAGGCTCTTTGGCACCGACGGCATCCGAGGACGGGCGGGCGTTCCGCCTCTCGACCCGAAGACCGTGGCGCGGGTGGGCGCCTCACTGGCGCGAGCGCGCGAGACGTCGACGCATCCGTTCCGGGTGCTGATTGGCCGCGACACGCGTGAGTCTGGCCCCTGGATTGAGCAGGCGCTGGCTACGGGGTTGACCAGCGAAGGCGCGCAGGTGGTGAGCACCGGTGTCGTGCCAACGCCAGGGGTCGCGTATCTGACGGCGACCGGGGGCTTCGATGCCGGGGTCGTGATCTCGGCCTCCCACAATCCGTTCGAAGACAACGGCATCAAGGTGTTCTCGCCGACGGGCGAAAAGCTGAGTGAGCGCACGGAAAAGCGCATCGAATCGCTGGTGCACGACGACACCTGGCCGACGCCGCAGGGACATCCCCGTGCCTTCTCGCACCAGGATCTGTCGAGCACCTACGAGGCGCATCTGCGCACGCTGCTGCCCGAGACGACGCGCCTGCGAGGAACGCGCATCGTCGTCGACTGCGCGCATGGCGCGACGGTGGGACTGGCGCCTGCACTGCTGCGCCGCATCGGGTTCGAGGTGGACGCTCTTGGTGTGACTCCGGATGGACGCAACATCAACCACCACTGCGGGTCGACGTATCTGGGCCCCCTGCAGCAGCGGGTGGTCGAGACCGGGGCTGCCCTGGGCATTGCCTTCGACGGGGACGGCGACCGCACCCTGCTGGTGGATGAGCGCGGGCAGGTGGTCGACGGGGATGCGCTGCTGCTGATTCTGGCCGACGACCTGCACCGGCACGGGCGTCTGCCCGGGCAGGCGGTCGTGGCGACCATCATGAGCAACATCGGCCTGGAACTGGCGCTGCGGGCTCGTGGTCTCCGACTGGAGCGCTGCGCGGTCGGGGACAAGTACGTGATGGAGACGATGCGGCAGCAGGGGCTGGCGCTTGGAGGCGAGCAGTCGGGCCATGTGATCGTGGCAGACCATCTGATGACGGGAGACGGCATCGGCACCGCCCTGCAGGTGCTGCGTGTGCTCGAGACGACGGGCGCGTCGCTGTCATCATTGGCGTCGGCGCTGGTGGCCTATCCGCAGACCCTGGTCAATGTCCGCGTGCGCGAGCGCGCCGACCTGAAGACGGTTCCGGCCATCGCAGCGGCCATGGCGCGGGTCGAGGCCCGGCTGGCAGGGCGCGGGCGGTTGCTGGTGCGCTACTCGGGCACGGAGCCACTGCTGCGCATCATGCTGGAGGGCCCGCAGCAGGATGAGATTGCGGCCTGGGCCGAGGAGATTGCGGCCGAAGTGCGGACGCATCTGTCGTAGGGAACCTGTCGATGGCCATTCTGTCGGTGAATGTGAACAAGGTGGCGACTCTGCGCAATTCGCGCGGAGGACATGAGCCGTCGGTGATCGACGCCGTGCGGGTGGTGATTGATGCGGGGGCTCCCGGCATTACCGTGCATCCGCGGCAGGACGAGCGCCACATCACGCGGCAGGATGTGCGTGACATTGCTGATGAGTTGACGCCGCTGCGAGGCCGGGTCGAATTCAACATCGAAGGCGATCCGCGGCCGGATCTGCTGGCGCTGGTGCACGCCGTCAGGCCCGATCAGTGCACGCTGGTGCCGGTGCTGCCCGGCGAGATCACCAGTCAGGCCGGATGGTCGCCCGACACGCCGGTCGACGCCCTGACGCGCCAGGTGGGTGAGCTGCGTGCGGCGGGCATCCGTGTCAGCGTCTTTGTGGACCCCGAGCCGCGCGCGGTGCGATGGGCGGCCAGTCTCGGAGCCGATCGGGTCGAGCTCTACACGGAGCCGTTCGCCCGGGCGTTTACCCGGGGCCCTGAGGCGGCCGGCGCGTCGTTCGCGGTGTATGCCGAGGCCGCGCATGTGGCGCACGAAGAGGGTCTTGGGGTGAATGCGGGCCACGACCTCGACCTGCACAACCTGTCGCTGTTCCACACGTTGCCGCATCTCGACGAGGTCTCGATCGGGCATGCGCTCATGGCGCATGCCCTGTATGTGGGGCTGCGGCAGTCGGTCACCGACTATCTGGCCGCCGTCGCGGGGCAGCCGTCCCGATGATGGTCGGGGCTGCGGTGTGTCGTGCGGCGCTCTGGTGCGGACTGCTGCTGACCTGCGCGACCGGGGCGGTCGAGGCCGCGGGGCGTCCCGTGACGCTGTCGGCCCCGGACGGCGTGACGCTCAGCGGCGAACTCTATGAGGCCGCGTCCACGCCGGCGCCCGCCGTTGTGCTGGTGCACATGCTGGGGCGCAGCCGGGCCGACTGGGATGAGCTGGCGACCACCCTGGCGAGTGCCGGCGTGACGGCGCTGGCCATCGACGTGCGCGGCCATGGGGCGTCGGGGGGCAGCGCGCGGCCGCTGACCGATGCGGTGCAGGATGTGCGTGCGGCCCTGCAGTGGTTGTCACAGCGTCCCGGGGTGCGGCCTGATGCGCTGGGCCTGGTCGGTGCGTCGATGGGGGCCAACCTCGCCGTGCTGGCGGCACTGGATGCGCCTCTGGCGCGGGTGGTGGCGACCGTGTCGCTGACCCTCGATTACCAGGGCCTGCGTGTATCGGCGGATGCGTTCAGGACGCTGGCGGGTCGGGCGGTCTGGATGGCGGCCAGCCGGGACGACCCCTACGCTGCCCGGACCATCGCCGAACTGACGAATGAGGCGATGCCTGCGGCAGAACAAGTGCTGAGCGCCGAGCCGGCCCATGGGTCGCTGCTGCTGCGTGCGGATCCCGAGGTGGTTCGGGCCCTGGTGGACTGGTTACGCGTCCGATTGCTATCCTGAGCACTCGTCATGCGTGCCGACTCTCTCGTCTTCGGAATCTCGGGCATCCTGTTCGGCGTGATTGTCGGATGGGTGCTTGGCAGTCAGCAGGTGCGCACGGTGGCTCCAGCCGCCCCGGTACCCGTCGCACAGACCCAGACGCAGGCCTCCGCGCCGGCTGGCAGCCAGGCGGTCCCGCTCGACCCGCAGCGTGTGAAGGCGCTTGAAAGTGTGGTGCAGCAGAACCCGCGCGATGCCCAGCCGCGGATTCAGTTGGCCAACCTGTATTTCGATGCCGAGCAGTATCCGCAGGCCATCTCGTATTACGAGCAGGCCATGGCGCTGGACGACCGTGATCCGAATGTGTCGACCGACCTCGGCGTGGCCTACTACTACACCAACCAGCCTGACCGGGCCATTGCCCAGTTCACGCATTCCCTGTCGCTCGATGCCCGGCACACGAAGACGCTGCTGAACCTGGGTATTGTGCGGGCGTTCGGGAAGCAGGATCTGGCGGGGGCGCAACAGGCCTGGGAGCAGGTGGTGGCGATTGCCCCGTCGAGTCCCGAGGCACAGGCGGCGCAGAAGGGCCTGGATGGCCTAAAGGCCGCGCATGCGCAGGCCCCGGGCCAGGGAGCCAGTTAGCCCGTGTTGCGCTTCGCGCTGATCGGCCTGCTGTTTCTCGTCATCGCGCGCACGTTCTGGCGGTTGGTTGACGCAGTCGTGAGCGGCGTGACGGGCGAACCCCAGCGTCGTGCGCGAGGCTCCCGGCCGTCCCCGCCCGCTGTCCGGATGACGCCCTGCCCGGAGTGCGGCACCTACGTGGTGCCGGCCAGTGGGGTGCGTGCCGAGGTTCGGGGACAGACCTACCTGTTCTGTTCGACCGCCTGCTGCAGCGCGTTCATGTCCCGGACATAGCCTGTGGTCTCCATCGAGGAACTGCGCGCCGCCATCGTGGAATGCGGCCGACGCCTGTGGGATCGCGGGTTTGTGGCCTCGAACGACGGCAACATCAGTGTGCGCCTCGATGAGACCCGCCTGCTGACGACCCCCACCGGTGTGTCGAAGGGCTTCATGACGCCGGACATGCTGGTGGTGACCGACATGGACGGT
>JBIIDF010000144.1:0-7286 GCA_044238535.1 Vicinamibacterales bacterium | reverse complement strand
CCTCGGTCTCGAGCAGTTCGAGCAGCACATCGCGCGAGAACAGATAGATCCCCATCGATGCGATGTAGGGACGCGTCGGGTCGGGCTGCGCGAAGCCGGTGCCGCGCCCGAGCTGCGAGGTCATCCCGGCGAGCCGCTGGGCCGAGGGCTTTTCTTCGAAGCCTTCGATGCGTCCCCGCGCATCGAACGTGAAGATGCCCATGCCGGTGGCTTCCGCGGCATCGACCGGCAGGGCTGCGATGGTGACATCGGCCTGCTGCTCGAGATGCGCGTCGAGCAGTTCGGCGTAGTTCATCCGGTACAGGTGGTCGCCCGCGAGAATCAGGTAGTACTCGGCTTCGTGCTGGATGAAGTGGCGCTGCGCCTTGCGCACGGCATCGGCGGTGCCCTGGAACCAGGCGGTCGACTCGGGCGTTTGTTCGGCCGCCAGAATCTCGACGAACCCCCGCGAGAAGTGGTCCATCCGGTATGTCCGGCTCACATGCCGGTTGAGCGAGGCCGAGTTGAACTGCGTGAGCACGAAGATGCGGCGCAGGTCGGCGTGCAGACAGTTGCTGATGGGCACGTCAATCAGGCGATATTTTCCGCCGATGGGCACGGCTGGCTTCGACCGGAGGTCGGTCAGCGGATGCAGGCGGCGGCCTTGACCGCCACCGAGAATGAGGGCCAGGACAGTGCGCATCACGGGCTCAGGATATCAGTAGTCACGGAGGCCACGTCGTGGGGCGCGCCGGCGTTACCAGAGGCCGATGAGCTTCCACCAGCCGAAGCCGACGGTGAGCCACAGGGCCATGTTGGCCAGCGAGACAATGAACCCGACACGCCACCAGTCCCGCAGCGATACATAGCCGAGCCCGAACAGGATGGGGGCCGGGGTCGTGCCGTAATGCGTGAGCCCGGCGGGCAGATTGGCCAGGCACAGCAGACTGTAGACGGCCAACGGGGGAGGCACGCCGAGGCCGACGAGCAGCACGACAAACGGCGGGAACAGCGCCAGCATGTGGGCCGTGATGCTGGCGAAGGCGTAGTGCGTGTAGAAGTAGACGACGAGCACGGCGAGCAGCACAACGAGCCAGGGGATACCGGCAAAGAGGGCCCCGACCGACGTGGCAAATGCCGTGGTGACACCGGTGCCGTTGAGCAATTCGCCCATCCGTAACAGGCCGCCGTACCAGACGAACACGTCCCATGCCGATTTCTCGCGCATGGCTGTCTCCCAGGCGAGCGTGCCAGTGACGAGCAGGACACCGAAACCGGCGAGGGCCACGAAGGTGACGTCGAGCCGGTGCCACGCCGAGGTCATCCACAGCAGGCCGACGCCGGCAAACACGGCCAGCGTAATGCGCTCGGCCACCGACATCGGACCCATGCGTGCGAGTTCGGCGGCCGCGAAGGCCGGGGCCTCTGGGGTGCGGCGCACCTCGGGCTGCATGACGCGCTGCACGACCCACGGCAGGACGAGGGCCGAGGCCAGCCCGGGCACGACCGCGGCCACAAACCAGCTCGACCACGACACCTCGACCTGCACCAGTGTGCGCGCGAGGTTGGCGCCGAGGATGTTGCTGGCCTGCCCGGTGAAGAACATGGCGCACGCCACGCCCGAGCCCTGGTAAATGCCGGCAATGAGGTACGCGCCCAGACGGTTGGCGGTGGCTCCCGGAGTCGACTGGAACAGGTCGGCGATGCGGACGGCGATGGGCGCAATCATGCCTGCCGTCCGCGCAGTAATCGATGGCACCCCCGAGGCCAGGGTGATATCGGTGGCCAGCAGGGCATACGACACGCCGAGGGAACTGCTGCCGAAGGCACGGATGAAGAGCAGGGCAATGCGCCGCGCGAGGCCCGTGTCGAGCATGGTGCGGGCAATGAGCATGGCGAGGATCACGAGCCACACGGAGGGCTCGGCGTATCCGCCCAGGGCTTGTTTGATCGGCGTGCCATTGGCCGCCATCGCAGTGAGGCCCAGCAGCACCAGGGCCGAGGCGGGCAAGGGCTCGACAATCATGCCCACGATGACGCAGAGGAAGATGGCGGCGAGCCGCCAGCCCTCGGGCGTGACGGTCTCGGGACGTGGAATGACCACGACGACCAGCGCGTAGAGCGCGGCGAGGATCAGCCATCCGCGCAGGCGCGTGCGCGCGCTCTGTTCCCGGGCGTCAGCCATGCGCGCGGATTATAGTGCGCGGGCACGCGCCCGGGCGGCGCCGTGCCCGCGAGAGGGAGCGATGCGGCGGCTACAGCAGCCCGTCCCCCCACGGACCGGTGATGGCCAGCGTGACGCCGGGGCGCTGAATGTTGACAAACAACCAGCGTCCGTCAGGGCTGTAGGCTGCCCCGGCGAACTCGCTGCCCGTGAAGTCGCCACGCAGGTCTCCGCGCTCGCCGTTGAGCCTGACGTTGTTGCGGGCGAAACGGAAGACACGTCCCTCGCGAGTGAGGCCGTGTACGCACGGATTGGCGGTGCCGTCTTCGCACAGCGCCACACCGCCCCGCGGGCTGACGGTGAGGTTATCGGGCATGTTCATCACCTCGGCTGAGGGCGACTCGAACACGAGGCGCAGTTGCTGGCGTTCGATGTCCAGTTCCCACACCTGGCCCATCTTCACGGCGCCGCCGCTGGTGCTGGTCACGAGGACCCGGCCTTCGCGATAGGTGGCGCCTTCCAGACGGGCGAACATGGCACCGCCCTGTTGCCACCCCTGCATGAACACTCCGTCACCGCGTCGGGGGCCCTCGGGGGCATGGGCGCGCGTCGGTTCCGCGATGGGCACCCAGCGCACCGGCAGCACGGTGCCCGGCTGCTGGTGTCCGCGCAGGTCATGCTGCGGGCGTCCATCGACGGCGAGCATCTCAAGTCGCCCGCCCCGGGCGAGCTGTCCCGGTGTGGTCGGCGTGAACCGGTACAGACCTGCGCGATCGGCATCCTCCGTTTCGTAGACGACGCCGGTCCGCAGGTCGACGGCCACGGCTTCGTGCGAGAAGCGGCCCATGGCCGTGAGCGGTTCTCCGGTGGGTGTGCCCTCGGCCGGCACATCAAAGATGAAGCCGTGCGGACGCTCGAGGCGAGACCCGGGGCTGTCGGGCCCCAGTACGGTCTCCTCACAGGTCAGCCAGCTGTTCCACGGGGTGGGGCCGCCGGCGCAGTTGCGCAGGGTCCCCGACAGACTCACATGAGACGAACGCAGCAGCCCCGTGGGGGCGTCCAGCACCAGCGTGGTCGTGCCGCCGCCGCCGCGGGCGTCGTAGTGGGTGGTCGGGCCGAACGCGGGACCCGGGTCGAGCTCGTGATTCCGGACAAGATGCACGTGCCCGTCGCGGCCGGCGAATGCGGCCATGCCGTCCGGCGCCCCTGGCATGACGCTGCCGTCGCTCAGCCGATCGCCGGTCCACGCCAGGCTGCGATAGCGGAAGCCTTTCGGCAGCTGCAGCAAGGGAAGCCCGGTGACCTCGTCTGCCACCGGGAACAGGGGGCCATACCCCTCGGCCTGCGGCAGCTGGCCCGTCGAGGCCACCTGAAAGGCCAGGGCCTCGAGCGGGGCGAGGGCAGACAGCGAGGCCAGCGTGGCCTGCTGCAGGAAACGTCGTCGGGTCGTGCGGTCGAGCATGGGAGGTCTCCGGTGCATCAGGGGTGCCGCCGGGCGTCGGCGGCGAAGGCTTCGTATTGGTCCGTCGCAATGAAATCAACGCCGGCGCGACGCGCCGCCTGCCAGCGGAGCGCGACGGCCTCGGGCGTCCCGAAGTTGTAGCTCGGCGTCCAGCCATCGCCCGGGCCGGCATGGCCGTTCAGCGTGTAGACCCGCATCCACAGACCGAGAGCATGGGCTCTCGAGACGAGGGCCGTCAGGCGTTGCGCATCAGCTGCATCCCACGCACCAGCCTGGGGCTGCCCGCCGGCTTCCACAATCGCCCAGGGAAAGTTCACCCAGCGACGGTAGCTGCTCGCCGCCTCGGGCATGGCGCGTTCCGGAGCCAGGGCCGCATACGCACGGGCGCGAACCTCAGGATCCTCGGGCAGCGTCACCGTCGCTGTGGGCACCGTGCCGAAGATCAGCAGGGGGGCCCCATCAGGCACGGCGTCGAAGAACGTCCGCTCCTGGTCATTCCCGTTCTCGGTCAACACGAGCAGGGGGCCCGGGACAAAATCGGAGGGCGGTTGACCATGCGGGCGCTTCGGGGCCGTCGTGAGCCAGCGCCGATGGCGTTCGAGCAGCGCCCACACGGCCCGGTGGTGCTCGGGTTCATTGGTCTTGAAGTCGAGGTGCAGCACCAGCACGGGCCAGGCCTCGGGCCGAGGAGCGGCAAGAGCCTGTTCCATCTGGGCACGCACGGCATCGAAGAAGTGGGTCTCGAGCGTGGGCTCGTCGCCGACAGGCGGACGGTCATGCAGCACCACGGAACGCCCAGGTGATGTGGCCGTCGGGGCTACCCATGCCACGTCCTGCTCAATGGCCAGAAACGGCGCACCAGACCCGCGTGCGCGCGCGAGCCGGTCGTTCCAACGTCCGCGTTCCGGATAACAGTTGTGCGCGTGCAGGTGCACGCGGCTGCCCGGTGCCATGACGGCGGGCGCCTGCTGCGCGTTCGTTTGGAAGGTGAACGCCGTCCCTGCCACCACCAGCGCCAGTGCCGCGCAGAGGACGCCGCGCTGAACAGGGTGTCGCGACTGAGCCATGACCCGCAGTAGACCATGCGGTCGTAACGCCCGTGCAAAATTCCGAATGTCGTGCCGATGTTACGGACCCTTTGCGACACCGTTGCGTGCGGCGGGTACCGTCGACATCATGCTCAGACGTCTCGTTCAGGTTTTCTCGCTGCTCTGCAGCGTGCTGGTACTGCCGGCCGCTGCCCAGGTCGACCGCGCCACCATCACCGGCACAGTGACCGACCCCTCTTCCGCGCGCATCGCGCAGGCCACGGTCTCCCTGACGCACCTGTCCACTGGGGTGACCGACAAGGTGGCGACCACGACCGAGGGTGTCTACCGTGTGCTGAATCTGGCGCCGGGCGCCTATCTCGTCGAGGTCGCGGCCAGCGGCTTCCAGACACTCGCCCAGACCATCGAACTGTCCGTCGGTCAGCGTGCCAGTCTTGATGTCTCCCTCGCCGTCGGCGGTGTCGGCGAAACCGTGAAAGTGGAAGGCGTCACGCCGCTGCTCGATACGCAGAGCGCGGTGGTCGGCACAGTGGTCAGCCGGAACGAAATCGCCAACCTGCCGTTGGCCATCCGCAACTGGGATGACCTGCTGTTCACGATTCCCGGCGTGCAGGGCGACCGCTACACCGAGCAGACCGGCACCACCAACGCCGGCCGCACGGGCGGCGTCAGCATCCATGGCAACCGGTCGCTGCAGAACAACTTTCTGCTGGACGGTGTCGACAATAACTCGATTTCCACCAATGTGCAGGAGCTGAGCACGCAGGTCTCGCGGCCCTCCATCGATGCCATTGGCGAATTCAAGGTGGTCACCAGTCCCTTCGCCGCGGAATATGGCCGCGCTCCGGGGGGCGCAATCGTGGTGACCACCAAGTCAGGCACCAATGACATCCGCGGCACCGCGTATGACTACTACCGGGACGAGCGGTTCGACGAACGGACGTTCTTCGCGAAGCGGGCGAACCTGACCAAGCCGTCGAACGACCAGAATCAGATCGGGTTCAATGCCGGCGGTCCCCTGGTCAGGAACCGCGCCTTCTTTTTCGGTGACTTCGAAGCCACTCGCATCAGCCAGGGCGTCCTGCGCGCCGGTCGCGTAGCCACGCAGAACGAACGCAACGGTATCTTCACGTCGGCGATTCGCGATCCGCTGACCGGTCAGCCGTTCCTGGACAACACCATTCCCGCCGACCGCCTCGACCCGGTCGCGCGGGCCGTGATGAACCTGGTGCCCCTCCCGAACACCACGGGCACCAACAACTTCGTGCGTCAGCCGAACGTCGAGGACAACGGCGAGCGCTATCTCGGGCGCGTTGATGTGAAGCCCGGCGGCAACGACAGCCTGTTTGTGCGCTATATCTACACCGACCGCACCCGGTTCGTGCCCGGGTTCCTCGGTGGGGTCGTCGACGGCACGTCGACCTCGGCCTGGGGCCGGAACTTCCTCAAGTCGCATGCGGCCGTCGGCGGATGGACCAGGGTGCTCGGCTCAGCCGTGGTCAACGAACTGCGCGTGTCGTATGCCCGCGGCCTCTCCGACGGCCAGCAGGATCCCTTCGGGCAGGACGGCATCGCCCAAATCGGCTTCAAGGGCGTGCCGGCGAATCCGACGGTGAGCGGCGGCATCATGGGCGTCGACATCTCGGGCCACGTGCGACTGGGCTCGCCGAACTTCATGCCCAAGTATCAGTTCACCACGCAGATGCAGTTCCTGAACACGACGTCGATTCTGCGCGGCAATCACCAGTTCAAGGTCGGCACCGACATCATGGCGCCGATGAACAACGAGTACGTCGACATCCCCTCGACCCGCGGCAACCTGGGCTTCAACGGGCAGTTCACGGGCAACGCGCTGGCAGACTTCATGCTCGGCTACGTGCGGCAGGCCGAATTGTCGAACGTGCACATCGTCAATCAGCGCCGCTATGCCTACGGCCTCTTCATTCAGGACGACTGGCGCGTGACCCCGGCACTGACCCTGAATCTGGGCCTGCGCTACGACTTCATGTCACCGTCGTATGAGCGCGACAACCGGATGGCCAACTTCAACCCGGCCACAGGCACCCTGGTCTACGCCAAGGCCGGCTCGTTGGAAGACCGCGCACTGGTCACGCCCGACCGCAATAACTTCGGCCCGCGCATCGGCGTGGTGTACCAGGTCAACGCCCGCACGGTGGTGCGCGGCGGATATGGAATGTTCTTCAACGCGCTTGACCGCATCGGGTCGGAGGATCAGCTAGCCCTGAACCCTCCGGGGCTCATCAACAACAACCAGTTGACGTCCTCGACGACGGTCCCGGTGTTCTTCCTGCGTGACGGCTTCCCGGGCAACTACCTCGATCCTGGCAACATCGTGCTGAGCCGCCTGCTGGTGCGCGCAGCGAATCCGGTGGGCACTAATGCCACGTTCCAGCAGGTGGCGGTGGGTGTCGAACGGCAGCTGCGCCGCAACCTGGTGGTGTCGGCGGATGGCATTGGCAACTTCGGCCGCAACATTGCGGTGCTGCGCAACCTCAACCAGCCGGCCAACGGCAACGGTGCGCGTCCTTACCCGGTGTTCGCACACATTCAGTGGCGCGACCCGATTGGGGCGTCGCGCTACTACGGGGTCGACGTGGCGGCCGAGAAGCGC
>JBIIDF010000143.1:0-7308 GCA_044238535.1 Vicinamibacterales bacterium | reverse complement strand
TGCCGGCGGCTCCGGCACCTCCGGGCGCACCGATCGGAGACGAAGGGCCGCAGTGGCTGGCCCGCCCGCCGCGCTAGCGCGACGGACAATCGGCCGGCAGGGGACGCCAGCCTTCCACATCCAGCACCACCTGGGTGTAGTTGGCGTCCCGGCCGGCCATCCCACCGAGGGGCGAGGGGCCAGGCCCGACGCTGACCCCACCACCCACCGACACGCCGCCCTGATTCATCTGCCCGCGGCGGATCAGTCCGGTCACCTCGATCATCTGGCCCTCGGCACGCTTCAGATCGTTCAGCAGCGCCTTGGTACCCGACAGGCGGAACCGCCGCCCCGGCGGCACCGACGACCGCGACTCGTGCTCGGGGCTGTCCATCACCGTGAACGCCACACCCTTTGCGCATCCGGGAATGGTGATGCGCATCGAGTCTTTGGGCACGGGCTTCTCCTGCGCCGTGCCTGCGCGGGGCCCCGACACCAGCAGCACCGTCATCACAGCGACCGTCATCCTGTTGCGACCCGTCATGGCGTGTCCTCCCTCGCTGGCGAGGCCGGTCGTCCCGGGCTTCAGGCGCGGCCGGCGAACTCGCGGGTCTCGGTGTGCACCTTGATGCGCTCACCTTCCTTGATGAACAGCGGCACACGCACTTCGAGCCCCGTCTCGACAGTGGCCGGCTTGGTCACGCCGCCACTGGCCGTATTGCCGCGCTCGCCAGGCTCGGTCTCTTTCACCGTCAACTCGACAATCGACGGCAGCGTGATCGCAATTGGCTGGCCGTTGTACTTCTGCACCTCGACCACGAGGTTGTCTGACAGCAGCAGCCGGTCATCGCCGAGCACGTCGGCCGTCAGCGTTAGCGTGTCGAAACTCGCCTGGTCCATAAAGTGGTAGCCGTCGGCGTCGCTGTAGAGGAACGCCGCGGGAATGAAGTCGAGGTCAGGCTCCTTGAATTTCTCGCCCGCCTTGAAGGTCTTGTCGAAGACCGCCTGCGTGATGAGGTTGCGCATCTTCAGGCGCACCAGGGTCTGGCCGCCGCGGGCCGTCGGCTTCGAGACCTCGAAATCGAGGCACAGGTAAGGTGCATCCTCAAACTCGAAGTAGGTCTTCCGCTTGATCTCAATCGCTTCCAGCAGTGCGCCCATGCAAATCCTCGCAGGCATGGTAGCGCGTTCACGCGGCAGGCGGGCAGAAGTTCGTTTTCCTGTATCCTCTGACATAGCGCCGTCGCTGTGCCGTGTCTGTGATTCCGTCTCCGGTTCCGTCTGTTCGCCTGTCGGCTCGCGCCGGGCTCCTGGTCGCCCTCCTGGTCACTGTCGCCTCGACGGTCGCGCGCACGCGCCTCGACGACTCCCGGGGGCTGCATGCCAGTGATTCGACCAGCGGGCATACCGAGAACGCCCGGCTGCACATCGATCCGCAGCCCACCCTCGACCGACTCGTACCGGCGTTTGGCTCGACGATTCCCGACCGGTTCTATGCCCGGTGGAACGGCATGCTCATCGTGCCGAAGACTGGTACCTACACGTTCGCCCTCGACGCGGATGATGGCGCCCGCCTCGTGAACAACGGCTCCGTCATCGTCGACCACTTCGACGAGATGGGGCGGTTCAGTGACACCGGACAGGTCGGGCTGCTGGCCGGTCCCCAGCAGGTGATGGTCGAGTACACCCAAGCAGGAGGTGATCGGTATCTGAATCTGCGCTGGGCCACCGGTCGTCACACGCCGACCACCATCCCCGCGTGGGCGTTCTGGACCACCCCTGTCTCCATCGGGCGGGCACGCGCCTCACAGTGGCTGCACCCGGTACCGGAAGCCGGAGGCCCTCCTGGTCGTGCTACTAGCAACCTGGATGGCTCGCGGCAGGGTGCGCGCGGCGCTGCTCACGCCCGAGGGTCGGCTGTGCCGGTCGGTCGTACGCGTCATGCTGCTCCTGATGACGGTGTCGGCGTCCGTGTTCCTGGCTGAAGCAGCCGTCAGGTTCTCGTTGAGGACAGTCCGCTCGTCAGGCGATG
Organism: Vicinamibacterales bacterium; assembly: GCA_044238535.1. GTDB lineage: Bacteria > Acidobacteriota > Vicinamibacteria > Vicinamibacterales > UBA2999 > VFZN01. The sequence goes on along the minus strand of JBIIDF010000143.1, from coordinate 5,297 downwards.
CCCGGAGCTACTTCGGCGTGGCGCCGGAGGCGCTGCGCGTCAACAACTACGGCTATCGCGACCCCGATATTCCCGACGGCCCCCACTCCACCTACCGCATCGTCGTCATCGGCGATTCGATCACGTGGGGACAGGGTCTCGTGGAAGCCGAGCGATACACCAGTCGGCTGCGGATGGCACTCGGAGCAGGATACGAGGTGTTCCATTTCGGCGTGTCGGGGCGCAACCTGCCGGATCACCGTGACCTCGTCCCTCGTGCCCTGCGCCTCTCACCGCAGTTCGTCCTGCTGCAGCTCTATCCCAATGACTGGGAAATCGGCGACATGGACAGGCCCATTCTCAGGCCGCTCCTGCCGTGGCCTCGTCTGGAAGAGCCCCTGCTGGCCCACTCCGCGCTGTACTCCCTGCTCTCGATGCAGTGGATGCTGCTGCAGCCGCGATTGGGCATGACCGACAGCTACGACGCCTACATGCGCAAGCATCTGGCAGACCCCTCGCTGCCGCAGGCACGGCGCAGCACGGAGATGCTGCAGGGCATCTTCCGAAGTGTCCGAGCCGGAGGCGCCGAGGTGGGCGCGATCATGTTTCCCAATCCGGCCGTGCTCACCGCCGACGGCCTCGATTTCCTGCATGATCGGTTGCAGGCTGTGTGCCGCGACGAACAAGTCACCTGCGTCGACCTTCGACAGCCGTTCCGTCAGCACTTTCGCAATCTGAAGGAAATTGCGGTCAGTCCGCTCGGCGGGCATCCCAGTCCCGCGGCCAATGCGGTGGCCGCCGACGAACTGCTCCGGATTTTCGGACCCGTCTGGACGCCGCTGCACCCGTGACCGTTGCTCGGCAGACGGCATTTTCCGCGCGGAACATCGCCCTACGTAGCTGATTCAGTTATCATGCCCGAAGGTCAGTGGCAGCGAGGCGCAGTCAGCAGGAACGGCCGTTCGGACTCTCCGTCGGGGGAGTGTTGTGTCTGGCCTCCGCCGTGATGGCGTGGCGAGGCCGCCCCGCACTGGCGACGGTCGCCCTCATCACAGGGGCCGTGCTCATGACCACCGCACTCGTTCAGCCGCGATGGCTGAGGCGACCGGCAGCTGTGTGGTGGCGCTTCGCGAAAGCGCTGGGCTACGTCAATGCCCGCATCATCCTGACCCTGTTCTACGTGGTGCTGGTCCTGCCGGCCGGGGCACTACTGAGGCTGTCGGGGCGCGACCCACTGAACGTCCGGCGACAGCACACGGGTTGGACACCCTATCCCGTGTCGGGTAATGACCCCGCTCACTTCCGTCGGATGTTTTAAGGAACGTCTTCGCATGGCCAAGCACCGCGTGCTATCAGATTTCGTCGGTCTCATGATGCAGGAGAAGCGCTACTGGATGCTGCCGCTGGGCATCATTTTCGTGCTGACCGGCGCCCTCATTGTGTTCGCCGAAGGCAGCGCACTGGCCCCGTTCATTTATTCACTCTTCTAGGAATCACCCCTGTGCCGACGCGTGTGCTCGGGCTGTCCGCCTACTACCACGACGCAGCGGCGGCACTGCTGGAGGACGGACGCATCGTCGCGGCGGCTCAGGAAGAACGCTTCACGCGCCGGAAGCACGATCCCGGCTTTCCGTCGAACGCCGTCAACTACTGCCTGCGCGAGGCCGGCATCCGCCTGGCTGACGTTGACCATGTCGCGTTCTATGAGAAGCCGCTGATCAAGTTCGACCGACTGTTGTCGACCTACTTCGGTTCGGTGCCACGCGGCTATCGATCGTACCTGGCAGCCATGCCTGTCTGGCTCGGAGAGAAGCTTTGGCAAGCTGATGAGCTCCGGGAGCAGTTGCCCGAGTACGAGGGCGAGATTCTGTTCGGGTATCACCACGAGTCACACGCGGCCTCGGCGTTCTATCCCTCGCCCTTCGAGGAAGCCGCGGTCATCACCATTGACGGAGTCGGCGAGTGGGCCACGTCATCCATTGGCGCAGGACGGGGCCACCAACTCGACCTGCTGATGGAACAGCGGTTTCCGCATTCGCTGGGCCTGCTCTACTCCGCATTCACGTACTTCACGGGCTTCCGCGTCAATTCCGGCGAATACAAGGTCATGGGCCTCGCGCCCTACGGCCGGCCCACCTATGTGCAGACCATCCGGGACCACCTCGTCGACATTCGCGACGATGGCAGTGTCTGGATGAACATGGAGTACTTCACGTATCCATACGCCCTCACCATGACAGGCCGGAAATTCGAACGCCTGTTCGGAGGGCCCGCGCGGTCACCGGAGTCTGCGCTGACGCAGCGCGAAATGGATCTGGCCCGCTCCGTGCAGGAAGTGACCGAGACGGCCATGCTGGCCATGGCTCGTCACGCCCAGCGGCAGACCGGCCTGCGTCGTGTGTGTCTGGCCGGAGGCGTCGCCCTGAACTGTGTCGGCAACGGGCACCTCCTTCGCGAGGGCATCTTCGATGACGTCTGGATACAGCCAGCCGCTGGAGATGCCGGCGGAGCGCTCGGTGTCGCATTGGCGGTCTGGCATCGCCATCTGGGAATGCCGCGCGTCAGTTGCGAAGCCGCCGGCACGTGGCAGCCGTCGACGACCTCATCCAGCGGCACATCACCGCGCCCCTACGCCGACGCGATGCAGGGCAGCTTTTTGGGTCCCCGCCCAGACCCCGGTGAACTGACGGCGCTGCTCGCCACGCCTGGGGTGCATGGCGAACGAATCGGGCCTCGTGACCTGCCCACCACCGTGGCGCGGTTGCTGGCTGACGAGCAGGTGATTGGTCTCGTGCAGGGCCGAATGGAGTTCGGGCCGAGAGCGCTGGGCGGTCGCTCGATTATCGGAGATGCGCGGTCTCCGAAGATGCAGTCGATGATGAATCTCAAGATCAAGTTCAGGGAATCATTCCGGCCGTTTGCCCCGGCAATCCTGCGCGAGCATGTGGCGGACTGGTTCGCGCTCGATACCGACAGCCCTTACATGCTGCTCGTCGCTGACGTCGCCGAACACCGCCGTGTTGCCGTCCCGGAGGGTGCAGCGAACCTGGGGGGGAACGAGCAACTGGCCATTCCGCGTTCGACCATTCCTGCGGTCACGCACGTGGACGGCTCGGCCCGCGTGCAGACCGTACGGCACGAAACCAATCCGGTCTTTCACGACATCCTGCAGGCGTTTTTTCAACGAACGGGATGCCCGGTGCTGGTGAATACCTCGTTCAACGTGCGCGGTGAGCCGATTGTGTGTACACCGGCCGATGCGTACCGCTGCTTCATGCGCACAAACATGGATGCGCTCGTCATCGACGACTGTCTGTTTCTCAAGTCCGGACAGAGTCCACTGGCCGACGACGGCAGCTGGCGGCGCGAGTTTGCGCTCGACTGACGAACCGGTCGCCTGATCTGGGTGACGCTGGTGGCCCATGACTGCCACCGCCCATGCGGGCCCGGTGGGCTGCAGGCTGCGGCCTGTCTTCGAGGTAAGGTCTCGCCCGCGCCCGTGGTCGCGTTTAAGATGAAGGCAGAGGTGTCTCTGCGCATGCCGCTCCGATGGATCCGCCTGTGCCTGCCAGGCCTGTTGCTGGCAGCCACCCTCGGCCTCTCGGCCCAGACGAAGGTGGAGCCGCCGAAGAACCGCTACACCGTCGAGCAGGATGTGCAGATGGGCCGGGAGGCGGCCGCCGAGGTGCGACGCGAGTACCCGATCATCGACGACCCGGCCATCGACGCCTACCTGGACGGGCTCGGCAAGCGGCTGGTGGCGGTGGCCCCGCCCGAGCTCAACCATCCCCAGTTCCAGTATTCCTTCACGCCGGTCAATCTCACCGACATCAATGCCTTCGCGCTGCCCGGTGGCCCGATGTTCGTCAACCGCGGGATGGTCACGGCCGCCACGACCGAGGGCGAAGTCATCGGGGTCATGGCCCACGAGCTGGCGCACGTGCTGCTGCGCCATGGCACAGCCAATGCCACGAAGGCGCAGGGCTTCCAGCTCGGCGCGCTCGCCGGCGTCATCGCCGGGGCCGTCGTCGGCGGTGGCTGGGGCGAGGCCATCTCGCAGGGATCGCAGCTGGGCCTCGGCACCTGGCTGCTCAAGTACAGCCGCGACTACGAGAAGCAGGCCGACCTGCTCGGCGCCCAGATCATGGCGCGCGCTGGATACGACCCGCGCGACCTGGCTCGCATGTTTGAGACCATTGGCCGCCAATCGAAAGGCACCCCGCCACAGTGGCTGAGCAGCCACCCCAACCCAGGCAACCGGTCCCAGTACATTGCAGAGGAGGCCGCGCGGCTGACCATTGCCTCCGCGGCCGACACCAGCGGATTTGCGCCTGCAAAGGCCCGGTTCGAGGCCCTGCCGCCGCCGCGTGGGACGACAGGCCGCGCGCGGCCCTCTTCCGGCGGCGATGTCGCCGTCGGCACCGTCGGCCGGCCGGTACCGGCACCCTCACGGATCTGGCGCACCGTGCGGGGCGGGCGGCTGTTCGAAGTCGATGTGCCGTCGAACTGGACCGCCGTGTCATCGAACAACGCCGTCCGATATGTGCCACAGAACGCCTACGGCCCACTGCGTGGCGTCACCGTGCAGACGCATGGCATCGAGCTCGGCACCGTGCGCGCCTCGTCTCGCGACCTCGCACGCGCCACCGATGATTTTGTGTCGGCGCTGATGCGCGGCAATGCCGAGATGCGCACCGCCGGCCGCAGTGCCTCGATGCAGATGTCCGGACATGTCACCCTGGTCACGCCCGTGGACAACCGGTCGCCGCTGGGTGGCACCGAGCAGGTGCAGGTATTTACCACGCTGCTGGGCGACGGCAGCCTGTTCTACGTCCTCACCGTCGTGCCTGGCGTTGAGGCGCGTGATTATGATCCCGTCTTCGACCGGATCGGCCAGTCGCTGCGGTTATTGGATCGCTGACCGCAACGACTGCGAGGCGTCGTTTTCATTTTCACCGCCGTGAAGGACAGCCAGAAGGACAAGCGCATCGCCGCCCGCGAGGAACGCGAGAGACATCAGCACTGAGAGCTCGCACGTTCGCTACCCGTTGGCCTGCATCGGACGCAGGGAAGGGGCAGGCACGCCACCCGGCCACCCCGCGCGCGCGGCCACCTCGACCAGCACCATGTGCGGCACCGTCAGCGCGGCCAGCCCCACGAAAATCAGCTGCATCACGGCGGCGTCAAGCGATTGGGTGCCCAGCAGCCGCCATGCCACCAGAGCCGCTGCACCAGTCCCCACCATCGGCCACGCCGCCGCGCGCACCAGCGCGCGCACAGACAGGGTGCCTTCGTCCAGCGCAGCACGCAGCAGGTGC
>JBIIDF010000142.1:0-7372 GCA_044238535.1 Vicinamibacterales bacterium | reverse complement strand
AAACAAGATGTGGTACACAGTGCCGCTGACGATGCTGATTCAGGCATCGATTCTGGCGACGCTGGTGATTGTGCCGCTGATGGCCGTGGGAGCGCTGCCCGCCATGTCAGATTCTCTGATGATGGTATCGGTGGCTCCGCCGCCTCCGCCCCCCCCGCCCCCGCCCCCGCCGCCACCGGCGGCCGATACTCCGCCGCCTCCTCCGGCTGATGTGAATCCGAACGCGGCGCCCGTCGAGGCCCCGTCGGAAATCAAGCCGGAGACGGGTCTGGAAAACTTCGAGCGCAATGCCGGCATTGATGGCGGAATTGTGGGCGGTGTGGCCGGCGGTATCAGCGGCGGCATCCCCGAACCCCCGCCGCCTCCGCCGCCTCCGCCGGCCGCGCCCGTGCGTGTGGGTGGCAACATCAAGCCCCCGGCTAAGGTGAAGCACGTCAACCCGACATACCCCCCGATTGCTCAGTCGGCGCGTGTGCAGGGTGTGGTCATCATCGAAGCCACAATTGGACCTGATGGCGCCGTGAAGGACGCCCGGGTACTGCGCTCTATTCCGCTGCTGGATGCGTCGGCCCTTGAAGCTGTGCGCCAGTGGCAGTTCACGCCGACGCTCCTGAACGGCGTGCCGGTGCCGGTCATCATGACCGTCACGGTGCAGTTCACGCTGCAGTAGTTCAGGAGATGGTCGCAATGGTTTCAACTGGGTACTCGGTCTCTTTCGGGAGGAACGCAATGGAAGGTCGGAAGATGGTTCAGATGGGGCGTATCGCATTCGCCGCTCTCGTGATGGCACTGGTCAGCTCGCCTGCGTTCGCGCAGGAACTCGACTGGATTGAGATGTACGAGCAGATGGGCGTGGTGGCCAAGGTCATCGCGTTGATGCTGTTTGCCATGTCGTTCCTGTCAGTCGGCGTGGCGATCGAGCGCATCTACACCTTCGGTCAGGCCACCAAGCAGTCGAAGGCCTATGCGCCTCAGGTCGCCAAGCATCTGAAGGACGGCAAGCTCAAGGAAGCGATTGCGCTGTCCTCGTCGAAGGACTACCGCTACAGCCACCTCGCGAAGGTGGTCGGTGCCGGTCTGTCGGAATACCAGTTCCAGCAGGAAAGCGGTGGTCAGCTGGCACGTGAAGACGTGCTCGACACCGTGCGTCGCTCGATTCTGCGCGCCACGGCGCTCACCTCGAACGACCTGAAGAAGGGCGTCTCCAGCCTGGCCACCATCGGCGCGACCGCGCCGTTCGTGGGTCTGCTGGGCACGGTCGTCGGCGTTATCAACGCGTTCGTCGGTATCGCGTCCAGCGGCTCGGGTGGTATCGGTGCCGTCTCGGCCGGTATCGCGGAAGCGCTGGTCGAAACCGCGCTCGGCCTCGTCGTCGCCATCCCGGCCGTGTGGTTCTACAACTACCTCTCGGGTCGCCTGGAATACTTCAACGTGGAGATGGACAACTCCTCGTCGGAGATGGTCGACTACTTCATCAAGAAGACGGCCTAAGCACCTGCCCTATGGATGGTGGTCCTGTGCAGCAGCCATTCCGCGGCTGCACACGACCACCACCGAGGCCTGACAAGGAGGACCTACCATGGGTATGGACGTAGGCGGGTCAAAAGGCGGACCGAAATCAGACATCAACGTCACCCCGCTGGTCGACGTGATGCTGGTGCTGCTGATCATCATGATGATCGTGGCCCCGCTGCTGCAGAAGGGGGCCGATGTTCGGCTGCCCATCGCCGCATTCAGTTCGGAGAAGCCTGAAACCCAGGACCAGACGGTTGTTGCCATTGACAGCCAGGGACGCTACTTCGTGAACGGCGTGCCCGTTCGTGAGGAAGACATCCGGCAGCGCGTCGATGAAATCCTCGCCGACAAGTCCGAGCGCATCGTGCTCATCAAGGCCGACGACGAAGCCCAGTACGGCGCCGTCATGGCTGCGATGGACCAGCTCAGACTCGTGGGCATCGAAGATATCGGTCTCATCACCGATCCGAAGCCGAACGCAGGGGGGAACTAAGCCATGGCCGCATCAAAGCACCACGGCGCCGATAAAGTCATGATGGGCAAGAAGCTCGAAGCTTCTGCCGACATGAACATCACCCCCATGATCGACGTGCTGCTCGTGCTGCTCGTCATCTTCATGGCCGCCCTGCCACTCTCGCAGAAGGGGCTCGACATCAACCTGCCCGCCGAAACGCAGCAGGCGCAGCAGCAGCAGGTTGACGTTTCGCAGATCGTGCTCGAATACACGGCCGATCACCGAATCTCGGTCAACAAGCAGGACGTGACCATCCAGGAACTGGAAGGCCGACTCCGGACCATCTTCGAAACCCGCAAGGACAAGACGATGTTCATCGCAGGTGCCGGATCGCTCACCTACGGTGAAATCATTGCCTGCATCGATGCCGCGAAGGGTGCCGGCGTCGAAAAGGTCGGGATCGTCACCGAGGCCATGCGCCGCGCCGCTGGTGCAAGCGCAGGGGCCAACTAGTTCCACCCGGCGCCACTTCCTGGGTCGGCTCTCATCAGCCACAACGGCCACTCCGCACAGCGGAGTGGCCGTTCGTGTTTAGAGCATAGCGGTGAGCACGGTCGACCCTATCGTAGGGCGGCTCCCACAACCTCCGCAATCTCCGACCAACGGCGGTCCCCACGGCCCCAGACTCGCGCCAGCTCCGCCTTCGCCGCCGCCGCCCGCTCCGTGTCTCTGGCCTGCGTCGCGGCCCGATACAGGCCCAGTAATGACAACGGACGCTGGGGCCAGCGGCTTAGTGAATCCAGATACGCCGCCATGGCCTCAACAGGACGCCTCGCCTCGAGCAACAGATCGCCGACCAGTTCATGTGCGGGCTTTACCGGCATGGGCCACATCGAGTCTGATGGGAAATCATCAGCCACTGATGCCGCCTGCCGGGCCAACACAATCGCCTCGTCACGCCGACCCTCGGCAAAAATCGTATACGCCTCCAGCTGCTGGGCCATCACCGCCGCCCGTCGGCGCTGGATGCCGAGACGCATCGATGCCGGATCGTCGTTGGCGGCTACTGTTCCCGAGGCGCCCGGACGCATGGGGCGCGACGTGGGGAGTGGTGCGACACCAGGCCTGTTCACACCCGGCCTCGATGGCGCCGGCGCAGGTCGGGCGGCTGTCACCACGGGCAACACCGCATCCCCGTCGCCCACCAGCAGGGCCATCCGCGCCAGCGCGTCCATCGCCAGTTGCTGATTCCCCACCCGCACTCCCGCCATACCCGCAGCCAGGAGCTCGCCGGCCACCACATCTGGATCCATACCCGCCACCGAGGCACCCAGTCGGGCGTCCACCCACCGACGCGACTCGATGACCCAGAGAGCGCGCGCGCGCGCCTGATTCATCCGTGCCGGCAGGGCGGCGTCCGTTGGAATGGTCCACAGCGGCCGAAGCAGCGCCTCGGCCTCGCCCATCCGACCCTCCTGCAACAGCAGGTAGGCCTGCCACAGGAGACGGGGCGACTCGGCGCCAGGCAGCGAACTTCCATGAATCCTCATACCCTCGCTCGCGGAGCCCCAATCGCCGGCCGCAGAAAGCGCGAGAAGAGCGGAATTGAGCAGCCGCGGTGCCACCGCTTGTCCCAGGAGATACCGCGCATGGCGACGGGCCTGGAGCGCCTCACCACGTCGCAGATACAACCGCACCAGATAATGTCGTGCCTCGACATCCGCAGCCGAACCCGACACCAGCTCCTCAAGTGCCGCGATGCTGCGAAGCAGTGGGCCCGTCTGCGGGGAGCTGCTGCCCGACGCCGGAGCTGAGACCAGCAGTCTGGCCGTGACAAGCGCCGACGCTCTCGCGTCCAACGCTCCCGTCGCGCCCAGTGCCTCAGACGTCTGCACCAGCGCGGTCCACGCAGGGGACGCCGTCTCGCTGCCGAATGCCGACTCGAGCAACCGTAGCCACAGGCGGTCGCCAGCACCCGTGGCACGCAGTAGCCGCGCCTCGCGGGTGGCGCCTAGTTCAAGCAGCAGATCACGCCCCGCCGGGGGTGAGCCCTCCTGATAGGGATGCGGAAGGTGGGTGAGAGCGCCACCCGCGACGGCAATCAGCCCCTCGTCTGGCCCACGCCCAGCCTGCGCAAACGCCTGACGCGCCGCTTCATCGTCAAACCGGTGGACGTGCGACCAGGCCGCGTCGAGTGAAGACTGGGTGGCGCTCTGAACGGCCGCCCGCCCACCCACCAGCGCGAACACCAGCCCCAGAAGGAAAATCGTCGCCGCCGCAGACGGGCGTGTCACGCCAGCACACTCATGACTCGAGAGTCTAACGTACGCCTGACGGACATATCCCCGTACAGAAAACGGGCTCCGTGGTGACCACGGAGCCCGCTGTGTTGAACAGGTGCGCTGTGCGCGACCGCTTAGTTGAACGAGTAGCGCAGCATGAACTGCACGCGATACACGTCGCTGAGGTCAGCGGTCTGCTGATAGGTCTTTGACAGCAGGTCAGTACCGATGTTGCGCAGCCGGTAGAGCGCCTTGCCGTCGGCATCCGCACCGCGGGCGATGAGGGGCTGGTTCGAAACGAGGCGTTGCGCGACGCCCCAGTTCTTGTTCAGCAGGTTCCCGACGTTGAGAACATCCGCCCGGAACTGCAGCTCGTGCCGGCGACCCTTCAAGGCCTTGAACAGGTCCTGGGTCAGGCTGAGATCCATGCGCTGCACCAGCGGCAGGAACACCGCACCGCGCTGCGCGTAGCGACCACGGTTGCGGCTGAGGTACTTGTCCTGGTCGATGTAGGCATTCCACGCGGCTGCCTGCTCGGCCGCGGTGAACGTGCGGCCGCTGGCCGTGAACGTCTCGAAGTTCATCTCCGAGGTGTTGCGGGCCACGTAGATCAGATCGTTCAGCGTCCCGCCGTCCCCATTGATATCGCCCGACACCAGGTAGCTGGTGTTGCCGATGGTGCGGGCCTCGTAGAAGAATGACAGCCCGGTCGCTCCGAAACCGAAGTACTCACGGGTGTACGAACCGGTGAGGAAGGCGCGGTGGCCCGGCGAACCGCCGGAGAAGCCCACGCCCGGGTTGTTCGGGTCGCCGGGGGTGGGATTGCCATTCCACGAGCCGAAGGCGATCGACCCGGCGTCCACGGTGTTCTTGGCTTCACCGTAGCTGTACGCCGTGCGCAGGAAGCCGCCCCGGAACGTCTTATTCGCCGAGAAAGCCGCGTTCCAGGAACTGCCCACATTCTGGTTCTTGAGCACCACCGCATTCGCCACATTCGAAAAAATGCGGTTGCTGGTGTAGCGGACACGATTGTCGGCCCCGGCGAATGACGCCTGCGCTGCCGGCAGATTGGCGTTGATGTAGTACACGCCGTTCACGTCCTTGCTGTAGAGGAACTCCGCGGTCACCGACACACCCCAGGGGAGCCGCTGGTCGACCGCGAAGTTGCTGCGCCACACCTGCGGGAACTTGAATTCGGGATCGGTGAGGGCCAGTTCGTAGGTCGCCGCCGGAGCACCCGTCACGTTCGTGGGCTTGTAACGGGCCGGGTCGGGATTGAAGGGGAACGCCGTTGTGTTGTCGGCCTGCGTGAAACCGGTCAGCACGCCCGTGTTCCCAATCTGATTCGAGATCCAGACGTAGGCCGGACGCCCCGTGAAGATGCCCGTGCCGCCGCGGAACTGGGTCGTGCGAGCCTCATTGGCATTCCAGTTGAAACCGAGGCGCGGTGACCAGAGAATCTTCGGGTCGGGCAGCTTGGCCGTCTGATACTGCACGGGCTTCCCGTTTTCGTCGCGGAACGTCAGGGCATCAGCCAGCGCATTCTGGAAACCGGTCTCGCCAAACGTCGGCACGTCGAGACGCAGGCCCGCGGTGACCTTCAGGTTGTCTGACACACTCCACTCATCCTGGCCATACACGCCGCCGTACAGCACTTCGAGCGGCTGGATGGGCTTCTCCTGTCCGGGGATGTTGTTGTACCGCACCTGGAACCGGCGCAGGGTCACAGGCGACGTCGTCCGGTTCGGGTTGGCCAGGTAGCCGTTGAGGTCAGTGTAGAAGTCGTTCAGCGTGTTGTAGACGTAGACGCTCTGCGAACCCGGGAAGAACACGTTCTCCGACTCGTAGCGCTCGAGCGTGGCACCGAAGGTCATCGTGTGCTTGCTGGTGAACTTGGTGAAGTTGTTCTGCAGCTGGAAGGTCTTGTAGCGCAGTTCGTTGTTGGGCGTGAACGGCTCGAAACCGGTCGAGATATAGCCCGTGTTGTCGCCACCCAGGATGTCGATGGTCGGGAAGAACGTGCCGCGGGCCTCGCGGCTCTCATCCTGATAGGTGTAGCCGACGATGAGCGAGTTGGACATGCTGTTGCCGATGACCGAGTTCCACTCGCCGATGCCCGACTTGATGTTCTCGAGGATCCGGTAGTTCGAGTTGTCGTAGCTCATCGAGAAGAGGCTGTTGTTACGGCCACCGAACCCGAGCGAGCTCGAGTTGGACATCAGCACGTCGGTGTTCGAGTCGAGCTGCGTGTAGCGCATCGTGAGCTTGTTGCTGGCGTTGAGGTTGTAGTCGACCTTGGCCAGCGAGCGGCGCGCGGGCGTCTGGAAGTCGTAACCCTCATAGGCGCCGGTGTCGTAGTTGAAGCGGTTCTTGAGGAAGCTGCTGACGCCGTTGAGGTCTGAGGCCAGCACGCGGGTGATCGTGCCCGCCGAGGGCTGGCCGGTGTTGGCGCGGAAGATCGTGCCGGGACGCGTCAGGGCTTCATCCTCGAAATTGCCGAAGAAGAACAGCTTGTTCTTCACAATGGGGCCGCCGAGCCAGCCGCCGGTGTTGGCAAAGGTGAAGGTGCCGGGGTTCACCGTGGCGCTCTTGGCCTCGGTGCCGACCAGACTCTGGTCGCGCTGCTGGCGGTAAACCGATCCACGGAACTGGTTGGTCCCGCTGCGGGTGACGGTGTTGATGCCGGCGCCGACGAAGTTCCCCTGACGCACATCGTAGGGGGCGATGTTGACCTGAATCTGCTCGATAGCCTGGGGCGAGATCGGCGCGACGCCCGAGCGGTCGCCAGGGGCGCTGCCCAGCCCGAACGAGTTGTTGAAGTAGGAACCGTCGACCGTGATGTTGTTCAGGCGGCTGTCCTGGCCGGCCATCGATAGCCCGCTGGCCTGCGGCGTCAGACGGGTGAAATTTTCGAGGCGGTTCGTGATGTTCGGCAGCGTCTGAATCTGGTCGCGGCTGACGGCCGTAGCCGCACCGGTGCGATTCGAGCTGAATACGGTGTCCGACTGCCCGACGACCGTGACGGTTTCCTGGACCGCGATGTTGCGCACGGCCACCTTCACGTCGGTGGAGACGCCCAGATTCACCGTGATGTTATCGACGGTCTGTGGTTCGAATGCGG
>JBIIDF010000141.1:0-7455 GCA_044238535.1 Vicinamibacterales bacterium | reverse complement strand
GGCATCGGGCACGAGCAGCACGCCGGCGGCCGGCGGCGCGTCCGGACGTATCTGCGCGGGTGGCTGTGCAAGCACAGGTCGCCCGAGGGTGGCGACGAGCACGAGGGCGCTGCACACACGAACGGCCGTGAAAGACGCCATGTGCAGCGCAGTATACCGAAGGGCCCGCGTATACTTCGGGCGTGACATTCCGCACCGCGTCGTACTCAACACTGCTGGCCATGACGTGCCTGGCGGCTCTCGTCACAACCGCCTGCAGCGAGTCAACGCCCGCCTCCTCTCCCGCCGCCCTGCCCGCTGGCGCGGCACTGGGGAACGCCGGCGTCCCCGCCGCCGCGGCCGAACCGCCGGCGGACATCGCGCCGATTTCTGAGGGCGAGCGCGCGCGCTGGCGCGCAGCGTTTGTCCTGGCACCGCTGGCGCCTCCCACCCTATCGGGCAATGACGCCCGCACGCGGGCCCTGCGCGCGGCGTTTGTGCCCTACCGCCGGGGTGACTACGCTGCCGCGGCGGCGGCGTTCGACAGCATCAGGCTCGATGCGCCGGACGATGTCACCGCCACGCTCTACCTCGGCATCTGCCGTCTGTATCAGGACGAGGTTTCCAACGCCCTGGAACTGCTGCGGGGCATTCCGGGCACGGCCACGCCCGCGCAGATGGCCGAGGCCTCGTGGTACGGCCTGGTGGGCATTTCGCGCCTGCGCGATCCGTCGGCGGCCCGCCCCGAAGCCGAGGCCCTGTGCCGAGGGGGCGGACCCGCGTCGGCCCGCGCCTGCGCGGCCGTCGCCGCTCTCGGCCCCGACAGGACGGCGCGCGACCGCTGACAGGCTGGGTCGTGCCGAAGTGCAGGGCTATACTGCTGCCCATGCGCACTTCCTTCCCATCCATTTCCGCTTCCCTGTTCCTGCGCGGACTGCTGGCCACGGGCGTCACCTGTGCCCTGCTGCTGGCCGCGCCGCGCATGCAGGTGCGCGCGCAGGGTGATCCCAACCAGCTCGTGCCAGCCTCGGCCATGCAGGCCCTGAAGTGGCGCAGTGTGGGAGCGACTCGCGGTGGTCGAGTCACGGCCTACTCGGGCGTGCGGCAGCAGCCGCACACGTTCTACATGGGCGCCACCGGCGGCGGCGTCTGGAAAACCGATGATGCCGGCATCACCTGGGTGCCCGTCACGGACGGCCAGATTGCCACAGGCTCGATCGGCTCGATCGATGTGGCCCCGTCGAATCCGAACCACGTGTGGGTCGGGACCGGCAGCGCCGCCATCCGCTCGAATGTGATCATCGGCCGCGGTGTCTACAAGTCGACGGATGCCGGCAAGACCTGGCAGTTCATGGGGCTCAAAGAGTCGGGGCAGATCGGCGGCATCAAGGTGCATCCCTACACCACGAACACGGTGTGGCTGGCCGCCCTCGGATCGCCGTTCGGCCCGAATGACGAGCGCGGCATCTTCAAGACCACCGACGGCGGCAGAACGTGGACGCGCACGCTGTTTGTGAACAACGAGACCGGCGGCCGCGACATCGAAGTGAATCCCGAGAACCCCGACATCGTCTATGCGGCGATGTATCGCGGGTTCCGCAAGGGCTGGGACATCATCAGCGGCGGGCCGGCATCTGAGGGCGGCATCTACAAGTCGACCGACGGCGGCGACACCTGGAAGAAGATCACGCGCGGGCTGCCGGACGATCTCATCGGGAAGATCGATATCGACATTGCCCGCAGCAATCCCAACGTGCTCTATGCCATGGTCGAGGCCGTGGGCCCAAAGGGCGGCCTCTACAAGTCGACCGACGCCGGCGAGAGCTGGACGCTCGTGAACAACAGCCAGCGCCTGCGCGCACGGCCGTTCTACTTCCACTACGTCACCGTCAACCCGACCAACGAGCACGAAGTCTGGGTAAATGAACTCGGACTGCACAAGAGCGTGGATGATGGGAAGACATTTACGTCGGTGGAGACGCCGCACGGCGACAACCACGGCATGTGGTTCAACCCCGACCATCCGGAGATCATCCTGCAGGTGAATGACGGCGGCGCGAATGTCAGCCTCAACGGCGGCCGCAGCTGGTCCTCGATCCTGAACCAGCCGACCGCCGAGTACTACATGGTGGCCGTCGACGAGCAGTATCCGTACCGGCTCTACATGCCGCAGCAGGACAACAGCACCATCATCATTCCGAGCACGCCGCCGATCTCGTGGGGCTTCGAGCATCCCGCGCAGACGTGGCAGCAGGCCTCGGGCTGCGAGACCGGCGCCATCTGGCCGAAACCGGACGGCAGGATTGTGTGGGGCGCCTGCAAGGGCGAGGTGGGCCGCTACAACACCACCACCGGGCAGGAAAAGCACTACTGGGTCTATCCGCAGAACCGCTACGGCACCGATCCGGACGAGATCAGGTATCGCTTCCCGCGCCAGACGGTGGTCTTCGTCTCGCCGCACGATTCACGCATCATCTATCAGGCGTCGCACGTGCTGCACCGCTCGACAGACGAGGGCATGCTGTGGGAGACGATCAGCCCCGATCTGACGGCGAAGGAAGCTGAGTATCAGATCGTCTCGGGCAATCCCATCACCCGCGACGTGACCGGTGAAGAGGTCTACTCGACCATCTACGCCATGACCGAGGCCCGGAACGAAAAGGGCGTCCTGTGGGTCGGGGCCAACGACGGCCCGGTGCACGTCTCACGCGACAACGGCAAGACGTGGAAGAACGTCACCCCGAAGGGGCTCGTCGGCGCGCGCATCCAGAACATCGAAGACTCGCCCCATGCGAAAGGCCGCGCCTACATTGCAGCCTACCGCTTCATGCGCGAACACGATCTGAAACCCTACATCTACCGCACGGACGACTACGGCGCCACCTGGACGCTGCTGACCGACGGCACCAATGGCATCCCCGTCGACTACCCGACGCGTGTCGTGCGTGAAGACACAAGGCAGCCCGGCCTGCTGTACGCCGGGACGGAGTTCGGGGCCTTCGTCTCGTTCGATGCCGGGAAGCACTGGCAGACGCTGCAGCGCAACCTTCCGGTGACGCCCGTCACCGATATCCGCGTGCACCGCAACGACCTGGTGATCTCCACCATGGGCCGCTCGGCGTGGATCATGGACAACGTGACGCCGCTGCAGCAGCTGGCCTCGCTCGTCAGCGGCACACCGCGGCCGACCGACGCGGCGCCGGCCCGTGGCCGCCGCACGTCGGGTCCCTCGGACGAGGAGTCGCAGAGCCCCGCCGCCGGGTCGCTCCCCTCGATGTATCTGTTTGCCCCGCGCGAGGCGCTGCGGATGCGCAACTCGGCGTTGCCGGCCTCGCCGGATGGCCCCGAGTATCCGGCCGGAGCGGCCCAGATTGACGTGTTCTTCGCCTCAGCCCCTCCCGCCGACACGAAGATCGAGATTACCGACGCGCGCGGCCAGGTGATTCGCACCTTCCCGCTGCTGTCGGGTGGAGGCTCCGGCGGTGGACAGGAGATGCGGGGAGGTTTCCGCCGCGGGGGCGGATCGTCCGCGGGGATCAGGGCCGAGGCCGGCCTGCAGCGGCTCACCTGGGACATGCGCTATCCCGGCCCGTGGGCGCCCAATGCCCCGCAGGGCGGACCGGGCGGGCCGATGGTGCCGCCGGGACGCTACACCGTGAAGATGACCGCCAGTGGCGAGACCACCACCCGCACGCTCGATGTGAAGAGCGATCCGCGCATGGCCGCTGATGGCGTGACCGATGCGGACCTGGGCGAACAGGTGCGCTTCCAGCTGAGTGTGCGCGATGCCGTCAGCGACGCCCGCAAGCTGCAGGCCGACATCGAGGCCGCCATGCAGAAGGCCGGCGTGAAGCCGGTTGGGCCGCAGATGGCCGGTATGAGTCCCTCGACGACAAAGTACGACCACCCGCTGCAGCAGATGTGGGCGCAGGTGGCGACCTCCCCCGGCATTTACACGCAGGGCATGCTGGTCGACCAGTTGGGCAATGTGCAGCGGATGGTCAGTCAGGCCGACCAGAAAGTCGGCAAGGACGCCTACGACCGCTTCGGAGACCTGCAGGCGGAACTCGCCCGCCTGCAGACGGCGTTCAAGAAGCTGGCGCAGTAGCGCGCGGCACCTGACGGCGACGCACGACCGCTCCCGGCTCTAACGGGCCGGGGGCACCAGTGCGACGCGGAATCCGATGAAGGCCCGGCGTGCGCCGGGCTCAGCTGCCCCTCGCGCGGTCGCCCGCAGCAGGCGCGGCGGGTCGCCAAAGTGACCGCCCCGCATCACCCACAGGGCATCGGCCTCCAGGCCGGTGCGGTCATCCGCCGCCGTGAACGGATACGGCTGGTACGGACTCGACGTCCATTCCCACACATTCCCGCTCATGTCGGCCACAGGAACGACGCACTCCGGACAGGGATGCTGCCCGACGGGCGTCGGTGCCGTGGTGTTGTAGGTCGCCCGGTCGGGCCGCGCCTCGTTGCCCCAGGGGTATCGACGGCCATCCGTGCCTCGCGCCGCCAGCTCCCACTGCGCCTCCGACGGCAGCCGCACATGCCAGCCAGCCACCAGACGCTCACGCACCGCGGCAGGCACCGACGGTGATGACCGCAGCGCACGCTCGAGCCAGCGGGTGTAGGCCACGGCATCGGTCCACGACACAAACGTCACGGGAAGGTCTGGCGCCCCGGCCAGCGCGCGCGGTTCGCTGCGCCAACCCGTGGCCACGGCGTAGGCCCCGAACTGCGCCACCGTCGTTTCGGTCCGGGCTATCAGAAAGCCCGGCAGCGGCACCATCCCCGTGCCCGTCGCTGAGGGCCACCGTTCATTGTCATACGCCTCAGGGTCAGTCCCCGCCCCCATGGCGAGGGTGGCCCCGGCCACCTCGACCCACTCGGGCATCGGGGGTAACCCGCCCTGAGCCAGAGGCGCTCGCGTGGTCCCCATGACCGCGAGGGTCAGCGTCAGCGCTGCAGCGGTCAGTCGCCGGCGCCCGACTCGTGGCGCAGGCGGCGGCGTCTGCGACCCGGTCATCGTCTTGCCGCGGCTTTCGGGCAGGCCTCACTCCATCCGTGACGGCACGCGCGGGCGTAGAGATCCGGTTCAGCCATATCGAGCAGATTGGGCCCACCCTCGCGGAGCAGCAGCCGCAGATCGAACGGGCGCGGCGCGGTGGTCACCGGCGTATCGGCCGGCTCGCCGACCATGTTGAGACAGCCCGGCTGATACCGCGCCTCGCAGGCCCGCGAGAAATAGCCGAAGGCCCGTTCCGTGTCGGCCGAAACCAGGCGCCCTTCCGTGAAGTGGCGGCCCAGTTCATTGCAGGCCCACCCGGCATTATCGCGACAGTAGTTCGCCTCGATGTTCAGCATCCGATCACAGGCCTTCGGCTTCCCGGCCTCGCAGGCCTGCTGCCAGAAGGGCAGGGCATCCCCCGGGTGCATGCCATCCGTCACGCCCCGCATGGTCATCGCGCCGAAGAACAGCACCCACGCGGCGATATGCGGAAGATTCGCCCGTCCCAGCGGCCCGCTGAACCCCAGCCAGTCGAACAGCGGGCGGTCGCCCATCCGCGTCACCAGCCGGTCCATGGATGGCACCAGCAGATTCAGGACGGGCACGCACAGCAGCTTGTCGTAAAACGTCGGTGCCCCGAGGGCTGCGAGTATCGCATACAGGGCAAACACGCTGACGCCGTAGCCCATCCCGAACATGACGCGCCCCACCGTCGTGCGGGGCGAGGTCGACGGGTCGGTCACGAGGAGGTGGAGGCCCAGAAACACCGCGGCGGGAATGTCCGAGTCGACGAAGTAGGGCACCCCGGCCATCGCCATCACAAGGCCACTGCCAATGAAGAGCGTGGCCGCAGCCGTGGCCGTGACGGGCGTCGTGGCGAAGTTGTACATCGCCACCAGCCCGACACCGAACATCACCTTGTAGGTGTGTGGCCCGAGGCCGATGGTGGTGGCAATCTCCTGCGCCCACGTGAGACCGGTCTGCCCGGTGGCAATCAGGACGATGGAGAAAAGCGCCAGAGTGAACGCCGACGGATTGAAGATGTGCACCCGGCGCCCGTCGCGCTCCCACTGCACAAAGGCCTTGCCCAGCACGCCGACCGCGATCAGCACGAACTGCAGGGGGTAGTACTCATCCTTGAACCACATGAAGAGGTTCGTGCTGAGGATGATGGGTACCGGGCCGAGGCCCAGGGCATAGGGCTGCCGGCGGGTCCAGCTGAGCAGCATGCCGAAGGCGTAGGCAAACAGCATCTGCGCGAGCAGCAGGGGAAAATACGGGTAGACCGGGGCCCAGAACTGTCCCCAGTAGAGGTAGATGGTGAACTGGCAGCAGGCCTGGATGTAGTGCTGGGCTCTCGGGGTGGTCCAGATGAGTCCGGGTATCCCCCCACTCCGGAACCGCAGGGCCAGCAGCACCTGCCAGGCCAGCAGGCCGACGGCCGCGCCCCAGACGGCCCAGGCCACTTGCGGACTCTGCTGCACGCGGGGCAGCCAGCCCAGGGCCAGCAACCCGGCGGTCGCACCGAGCGGCCAGAGCATCACGGCCGGCCCCGGGGTGCCGGGCCGGTCACCAATCGCAGCAGTTGGGGGGCGTGGAGGCTTCACGAAACCTCAGCTTAATACCATCGGCGCCCGGAATAGAATCCGTTGACAATCGGCACCAGACGGGGGAATCTTACGCCCGCGGCTCCGTGCGGAGACGCGTGTCAGTCATTGAAACATTGAGGTGTGCATGAGCACTGAATCCAAGTGGAAATGGGCGGCGCCCGCCCTCGGCGGACTGATGGCGATGGTCATCGGTCTGGCCGTCGTCGGGATGCCGGGCCAGGCGCAGCAGCAGGGCGAGTGGACGAACATCAACGGGAGCAACCAGTCGACCCGGTATTCGACGGTCGACCAGATTAATGCGTCAAACTTCAACAACCTGAAGGTTGCCTGGGAATGGCGCGGCGAAGTGCCCGGGATGGAAATCGGCGAAATCAATGGTCGCGGCCTGCCCATCTACGCGGACGGCATGCTGGTCACGACCTCGGGCCCGCGCCGCACGGTGGTGGCGATGGACCCGGCGACGGGCAAGACGGTGTGGGCGTTCCAGGAACCCCTCACGCCTCGTCACGAATACTCGATGCGCTCGAACCACGGCAAGGGCGTGACCTACACGAAGATCAACGGCAAGGGTGTCGTGATCATCGTGACGCCGGGCTTTTTCGCGCACGTGCTCGACATCAAGACCGGCAAGCCCATCGAAGGCTGGGGCGGTGCCGTTCCGGTGGACGGCTTCCCGAAGTCGGGCTCGATCGACCTGCTGAAGGATCTCATCGCGGACTGGGAGCCCTGGACCTCGGCCAAGCTCCCCTATGACGCGGCCAAGGGCCTCCCGCTGTCGCTGGGCTACGTCACCAATTCGTCGCCGCCCATCGTGGTCAACGACGTGCTGGTGGTCGGCAACTCGGCCGAGCAGGGCTACAA
>JBIIDF010000140.1:0-7462 GCA_044238535.1 Vicinamibacterales bacterium | reverse complement strand
AGGCCGGCCTCACGCCAGCCGATGCCATCGTGGCCGCCACGTCGCGACCGGCGGAGCTGCTGGGGCTGAGCGATCTCGGCACGCTGACGCCCGGCAAGAGCGCCGACCTGCTGGTGCTGACGGCCAACCCCCTCGAGGACATTGCCCACACCCGGCGCATCGACCGTGTGTATCTGAAGGGCACGCTGCTCGACCGAGACGCCATGCGGCGCGAGTTCCAGCGCGTGCGGTGAGACGGGTCGGGCGTCGGCAGGCCGGCCGCCGTACAATTGCCGGTATCACTCGCCTGCTGATTCCCCATCGCCGCCGACGCCGCGTCCAGCCCGAGAGCGCTGCGGCAACTACGACCCTGCACACGGTTGATTTCGACCGTGGCGACATCGGCGTGCGCGTCGACCTGGTGCTGCTGCGGCACCTCGGCCACGAACCGCAGATGTCGCGCGCGCGCATCCAGCGCTGGATTGCGGCTGGCCGCGTCACCATCAATGGCCGGCCCGTTCCCCGTGTCGCCTGGCGCATCGCCGCCGGCGACCGCCTGACCGTGGATATGCACGACGTGCGCCGGCGCGAGATGCCCCGCAGTGAGCCCGTGCCCATCGACGTGGTCTACGAAGACGCACACCTGCTGGCCGTCAACAAACCGGCCGGTCTTGTGGTGCATCCCTCGTACAAGCACGACACCGGCACCCTGCTGAATGGTCTGCTGCACCGCGCCGCCCAGTGGGCCTCGGGCGACAGTCCGGCCCTGCTGACACGGCTCGACAAGATGACGTCGGGACTGCTCCTGGTCGCCAAGCGCGCCGAGGTCGTGGCAGCCCTGCAGCGCGACATGCGCGCGCAGCGCATCGACAAGGACTATCTCGCGCTGGTGCACGGGGTGCCGGCACCGGCCCGCGGTACCATCACCCTCGCCCTCGACCGCGACCCCTGGGACCGTCGCCGCGTCACGGTCACCGACCGTGGCGGGCAACCCGCCGTCACGCGCTATCAGCGCCTGGCGGTCTCACACGCCGGTGACACCGGGCGTGAATCCGAACGCGTGTCGTTACTGCGATGCAGGCTCGTCACCGGGCGCATGCACCAGCTGCGCGTCCACCTCTCGCACAAGGGCTGGCCCATCGTCGGCGACCCCACCTATGGACGTGCGGACACCCCGGGCCGGGGCCGCCAGGCGCTGCACGCCTGGCGTCTGTCCCTGGTCCATCCGGTGACCCGTGAACCGCTGATGCTTGAAGCCCCGCTGCCTGATGACCTGCAGCGGCTGCTGGCCGACCACCATCTCGCGTGGACGCCCGACCCGCCCGCAGACGACCACGCCGTCGACAGCGAGCCAGCCTGAGGCGCGCGCTGATTCAGCGTGGACGCCTGGTGATGCGGCTGATGACTGCCGAGCCCCAGCTGATGGCGGCCGGGACACCGGCCAGCACCCACAGTACCGTGGCCGCCGACGCCGCTTCGTGGTGGTGTCGCATATGGAAGTTCTGACGATAGCACCGTTTGCCGGCTATTCCTCGGACATGAAGGGATAGCCGTACTCGGTGGGCGGCACGAACGTCTCTTTGATCGTGCGGGCCGACACCCAGCGCAGCAGGTTCATCTTTGAGCCGGCCTTGTCGTTGGTGCCGCTCGCCCTTGCTCCGCCGAACGGCTGCTGCCCCACCACCGCGCCCGTGGGCTTGTCGTTGATGTAGAAGTTGCCCGCGCTGTTCCGCAGCGCCGACGACGCCTCGCGCACGGCCTGGCGGTCGCGCGCAAACACCGACCCGGTGAGGGCATACGGCGACGTGCGATCCACGATCGCCAGCGTGTCATGCCACCGAGCATCGTCGTACGCATGCACGGTCAGCACCGGTCCGAAAATCTCCTCGCAGAGAAGGCGGTAGCCGGGGTCGTCAGTTTCGACAAGCGTCGGCTGTACGAAGTAGCCGCGGCGGTCGTCACACCCGCCGCCCTGAATGATGCGCGCGTGCTGACGCGCATCGTCCACGTAGCTGCTGATGCGGTGGAATGCTTTCTGATCGATGACCGCACTCATGAAGTTGCGGAAGTCGCGCACGTCACCCATGCGGATGTCACGCATCATCGCCACCATGCGCTCGCGCACGTCCGGCCACATCGATCGCGGCACATACAGTCGGCTGGCGGCCGAGCACTTCTGCCCCTGGAATTCGAACGCTCCACGCACGGCGGCGACGGCCAAGGCCTGCGGATCCGCCGACGCGTGGGCGACGATGAAGTCCTTTCCGCCGGTCTCGCCGACGATGCGGGGATAGCTGCGGTAGCGGCCCATGTTCTGCCCGACGCGTGTCCACATGCTGTTGAACACCGCCGTGCTGCCGGTGAAGTGGATGCCGCCCAGGTCACGGTGGTCGAGCAGCACTTCTGAGATCGCGACAGGGTCGCCGGGCACAAAGTTGATGACGCCCGGCGGCAGGCCAGCCGCTTCGAGCAGCTTGTAGGTGTAGTAGTTGCCGAGCAGCGACGTCGCGGCAGGCTTCCAGACCACCGAGCAGCCCATCAGGGCGGGCGCACCGGCGAGGTTACCGCCGATAGCGGTGAAGTTGAACGGCGTGACGGCGTAGACAAAACCCTCGAGGCCGCGATATTCGCTCTGGTTCCACACCCCGTGCGAACTGATGGGCTGTTCGTCGAGCAGTTCCTGAGCAAAGGCGACGTTGAAGCGCCAGAAGTCGACCATTTCGGACGCCGCATCGATTTCCGCCTGATACGCGGTCTTCGACTGGCCGAGCATCGTGGCGGCATTGAGCGTCGAGCGCCACGTCGTGGTCAGCAGCTCCGCCGCGCGCAGGAACACCGCCGCGCGGTCGTCGAACGACCAGCTGGCCCACTCGCGCCGCGCCTCGAGGGCCGACGCGGCGGCCTCGGCCGCCAGCGCCGGCGTGGCCCTGTGCCAGGTGGCCAGCACGTGGGCGTGATCGTGGGGCATCACCACCGTGCGGGTGTCACCGGTCCTGATTTCGCGGCCGCCGATGATGATCGGAATGTCGATGACCTCGCCGGCCATCGCCGCGAGGCGTGCCTTGAGGTCGGCGCGTTCCGGCGACCCGGGGCGATAGGTCAGGTTGGGATCGTTCTCGGGCGTGGGCACCCGTCGACGGGCGGCTGGCACATCAATCGTCATGAATTCCTCGCGTCAGGATCGGGCACTGTCGAGTTCCACCGTAATCTGCCGCCACTTGCCCTGGCGGAACCGCAGATAGGTGAGCAGGCCCCGGGTGAAATGGCCCAGCACGATGGCGAGCCAGATATCGTGCGCCTCGAGCGGCCGCCGCATCTGAATGGCCGTGCACATGCCCAGCGGAATGGCAATCTGCGAGGCCAGCGTGATGTAGAGCGGACTCCGCGTATCGCCGGTGCCCTGCAGGCCGCCGTTGTAGGTGAGCGCCACGGTAATGAAGAACCCGGACACCGCGAGGTAGCGCAGCAGCTGCACGCCCAGGCGCGTCACCTCGGGTTCCGTGGCCCCGAAAATGCCCAGCAGCAGTTCGGGCGCAATCAGGAACGCCGACCCGACGATGGCCGCCACGCTGAGGCCGATGCGCGACGCGGCATGCACGCCGGCGATCGCCCGCTCGGGATGCCCGGCGCCCAGGTTCTGCCCGGCCACCGTGGCCGTGGCCCCCATCAGCCCGACCGAGGTCCAGGTGATGAGCGAGAACAGCTCGGTATATCCAATCGCATAGGCCGCCTGGGCCGCCGCACTGTGCTCAAGCGACCCGATGAAGCGCAGCAGCAGGACGCCGGCCACGTTCATCGCGATACCCTGCACGCCGCTCGGCAGCCCGAACCGGAAGAGCGAGCGAATCACCACCCAGTCGGGGCGGAAGTCCATGTCCTTCGAGAACCGGATGACCAGCTGCCCGCGGAACACCAGCACCAGCGCCAGCACGCTGACAATGCCGGCGGCCAGCACCGTACCCATCGCCGAGCCGGCCGTGCCGAACTTCGGGATAAGCACGAGATTGAGCAGCAGGTTGAGCACCGTCATCGACACGCCGAGAAACAGCGGCGTGCGCGCATCCCCGGCCGCGCGCAGGGCCGAACTCAGCATGAAGAACAGCATCATGCCGATGGCAAAGACAAAGTTGATCCGCAAGAACGGCAGGGCCAGGGCCTTCACGTCCGGGGCAGCGTTGACCATGTCGAGCAGCAGCGGCGAGGCGAAGTAGCCGAACGGCGCCATCAGGAACACGTACATGGCCATGGCGGTGAGAAACGCCTGATAGACCGTGCGGTTCACCTTCTCGGGTTCGCCCGCGCCGACAAACCGCGCCACCAGCACGGCCTGCCCGGTGAACAGCGACGCCATGAAGACGATGACGATGAGGAAGATCTGCCAGCTGACGCCGATGGCGGCATTGGCCGTGTAGCCAATCAGATTGCCGACCAGCACGTGGTCGACGACGCCCTGCAGGCCCGCGATGATGTTCTGAAGCATCGTCGGCCAGGCGAGCTTCCAGACAGCGGCGCCAACCGGACCTTCCACCAGTGAACGATCGAAGGGATGTGAGCACTTCTGTGCAGCAGTCGCCGGGTCGGCCATGGAGGAAGGGTTTCGAGAGGCGTGTGTCGGTGAACCGGTGACAAAAATATTACCTTACATCGAGCGACCCCCCCGGTAGTCTCTGGGGGTCGTGCCCTCTGACTCGCGCACTGCCATGGCACCGCTGGCGTTCCTGACGCCCTCAGCGGATCACCCTCCCGATTTCGGCGCCTATGGCCTCCTGCAGGCTGTCTCCCAGCCGTCGCGTCCCGTCTGGGTCGTCGGCCGGCCAGACACCGGGCGACTGGCATTGGGCGTGGCCTTCGACGGCGCGATTTCGGCGACCGCCACCCCCGGGGCACTGACCGTGTATGCGCTGCTGCCGGCCCTCCACGCCGAATGGCTGGGCGACCGCACGTTCTGCGAAGAGCATGGCACGCGCTTCCCCTACGTCACCGGGTCGATGGCCACGGGCATCGCCTCGATGGATACGGTGGTCGCCGCGGCACGCGCCGGCTTTCTGGGCTTCTACGGCGCAGGGGGACTGAGCCTCGACCGCGTCGTGCGGGAAGTCGAGATGATCGCCGCGCGCCTCGCCGACAGGCCTGGTGCCGCCTGGGGCGTGAATGTCATTCATTCGCCTGACCAACCGGCGCTCGAGGATGCGCTGGTCGACGCGTTGCTTGCACGCGGGGTCACCCGCATTGAAGCCTCGGCCTTCATGAGCCTGTCGCCGGCCATCGTGCGCTACGCCTCAACGGGCCTGCGGCTCGATGCGCAGGGCCGCATCGTGCGTCCGCACCGCGTCATGGCGAAGATCAGCCGCGCCGAAGTGGCGCGCCACTTTCTCCAGCCCCCGCCCGCCGCCCTTCTGGAGGCACTGGTCGCACGCGGGGCACTGACCCCGGAGGAAGCCCGCCTCGCATCGCTCGTGCCCGTCGCCGACGATGTGACGTGCGAGTCTGATTCGGGGGGCCACACGGACCGCCGTCCGCTGGCAGTGCTGCTGCCGGTCATCCGTCAGCTGCGCGACAGCCTTACCCCCGAGGGAGGCTGGCCGCGACCGGTGCGCATCGGTGCGGCTGGCGGGCTGGGCGACCCCGCCTCGGTGGCCGCCGCCTTCGCGCTCGGCGCCGACTATGTCGTCACCGGCACGGTGAATCAGCTGGCGGTCGAGTCAGGGACGTCTGACCTCGCGCGAGCCATGCTGGCGCAGGCCGGCCTGGCGGACGTCATCATGGCGCCGGCGGCCGATATGTTCGAAATGGGGGTCGAGGTGCAGGTGCTGCGCCGGGGCACCCTGTTTGCGCAACGCGGCAAGCGGCTGTACGAGCTCTATCGCGAGTACGCGGGGATCGAGGCACTGCCTGCCGACGTCCGCGCGAAGCTCGAGCGCGATGTCTTCCGCGCCAGCCTCGACGACATCTGGCAGGAGTGCGAACGCTTCTGGCAGGGCCGCGAGCCGGCACAACTCGAGCGCGCCGCGCGCGATCCCCAGCATCGCATGGCGCTGATCTTCCGCTGGTATCTGGGGAACTCGAACCGCTGGGCCCGTGAAGGCGTTGCGGATCGCCAGCAGGATTACCAAATCTGGTGTGGCCCGGCGATCGGGGCTTTCAACGCCTGGACGGCCGGCAGCGCGCTGGCGGCGCCGGCGGCCCGCACCATCGCCCGCATCGGTCGCAGCCTGCTCGCCGGGGCTGTGCACCTGACGCGCGCCCAGCACCTGCGCAGCGCGGGCCTGGCCGTGCCTGACGCGGCCTTCACCACCGCACCCCTTTCCGAGGAGCATCCGCAGTGAGTTCCACTCCCATTGCCATCGTCGGGCTGGCATCGCTGCTGCCGGGCAGCGACGACCTGCAGGGCTTCTGGCAGAGCCTGCTCGAGGCCCGCGACTGCTTCAGTGACGTCCCCGAGCAGCATTGGCGCATCGAAGACTATTTCGACCCCAAGCCACGGGCCAAGGACAAGACCTACGGCAAGCGTGGTGGTTTCATTCCCCATCAGCCGTTCGATGCCCTCGGCTTTGGCCTGCCGCCATCAACACTGCCCAGCACCGACGTCGCGCAGCTGCTGGCGCTGCTGATTGCACAGCGCTGCCTGACGGATGCCGACCATGGCACGCCGGGCCGCTTCGACCGCAAACGCACCGCGTGCATTCTCGGCGCGGCCGCCACGACCCAGCTGGTGGCCCACATGTCGGGCCGCATGGCGCGCCCGATGTGGAAGCAGGGCCTCCGCAATCTCGGCATGGACGAGGCGCTGCTCGACAAGGCCTGTGATGCGATTGCCGACCAGTTCGTGCCGTGGCAGGAAAGCACGTTCCCCGGCTTGCTGGGCAATGTGATTGCCGGGCGCGTCGCCAACCGCTTCGACCTGGGCGGCACCAACTGCGCCCTCGACGCGGCGTGCGCCAGTTCGCTGGCCGCGCTCTCGATGGCCATCAACGAACTGCGCAGCGGACAGGCCGACACGGTGCTGACCGGTGGCGTCGATGCCCTGAACGACGTGCTGATGTTCCTGTGCTTCTCGCAGACCCCGGCCTTGTCGGTGACGGGCGACTGCCGTCCCTTCAGCGATCAGGCCGACGGGACGATGCTGGGCGAGGGTGTGGCGATGCTGGCGCTGCGTCGTCTGGACGATGCCGAGCGTGACGGCCACAAGATTTACGCGGTGATTCGCGGCCTGGGCAGCAGTTCCGATGGCCGCGCCAAGAGCGTATACGCCCCGCGGTCTGAAGGGCAGGCGCTGGCGCTGCGCCGGGCCTACGACAATGCCGGCTATGGTCCCGAGACCGTTGAGCTCGTCGAAGCCCACGGCACCGGCACTGTCGCAGGCGACGCCGCGGAATTCGGCGGGCTGACCGAGGTCTTCGGCGCCGCGCGGCCCGACACCCGTCAGTGGTGTGCGCTCGGGTCGGTAAAATCGCAGATCGGGCATACCAAGGCGGCTGCCGGC
>JBIIDF010000139.1:0-7473 GCA_044238535.1 Vicinamibacterales bacterium | reverse complement strand
GCGTGGATTCGGTGGATCCGCCAGTGGCCGCACCATCCATCGTCTCTGACTCATCGGAACCCGCACTCCTCATGAGCCGCTTCGATACTCCGGTCGCCATCGTGCTGTTCAATCGCCCGTCCCGCGTAGCGGAACTGGTCGAGTGTCTGCGCGTCGCCCAACCGCGGCAGGTGTTTGCGATTGCCGACGGCCCGCGGCCCAATCATCCCGGCGACCGCGAGCGGTGCGAACAGTCGCGCGCCGCGCTCGCCGCCATCGACTGGCCCTGCGAGATCGTGCGAGAGTTCGCGACCTCCAATCTTGGATGCGACGAGCGCATCGAACAGGGACTCGACTGGCTCTTCGAGCGTGTCGACCGCGCGATTGTGCTTGAGGATGACATCCGCCCGATGCCGCGCTTCCTGCCGTGGGCCGCATCGATGCTCAACCTGTATGGGGACGATTCGACCTTCTCGATCGCCAGCGGGCACAACAGTCTCGGCGTCTGGGGCGACCATGCCTGCGACCACGTGCGGGCGCGTCGCGGCAGCATCTGGGGATGGGCGACCACTGCCCGAGTCTGGCGAGATTGCCGCACCATCCCTCTCACGAGTCTCTCTCCTGGAGACCCGGGGCACTGGGGTGTGCCTGCGCTCGATCCGCTGCTTGCCGAGCACTGCCAGTTTGTCGTCGCCGAAGCTCGCACGGCGTCGCGGGTCGCGTGGGACACGTCGTTCTCGGTGCGCATGCTCGCCACGGGACGCTTTGCCGCCGTGTCGTCGGTGAACCTCACGACCAACACGGGCATTGGCGCAGACGCCACGCGCACCACATTCGCAGACGATTTCGTCGCCACGCTGCCCGCACTCGACCACGCATTCCGTGGGACGGATCAGCCTCCGGGAATTGACCCTGCCTTCGATCGTGCCTCGCTCCTGGCAGAACTCGTCGGTCGAAGCGTTCGTCCGGATATGGCGCTCCGACTAGCCCGGCTCCTGCGGGCCACACCTGTGGCGCCGCTGGATGCAGGGACCCGACTGCATCTGGCACCCTTCCTGCACGCTGAGGAAACGCTCGCGATCCTGGACCATCTCTCGGAACACGGGACGTCAGGCGACCACTTTGACCGGGTCCGGGCGGCGCTGCGCCGCGTCTCCGACACGGCCTGAGGCTTTGTGAGTGATCCGCTCAGGGAAAGCGCTGATACCTGATGCCGTCACTGCCGAGACCTGCGGCTTCTGTCGGGGTGGAGTACGGTATATTTCCGAGGCGTTCCGCAGAGCCGCCGCTCTGGGACATCAGACACCCTCCGATGCCTGCAGTGCTGTTTGCCAATACCGCTCGCTTCCCCAGTGACACGCTGGATGGGGAAACCGTCCTCATCGACGCGACACGGGGTCACCTGTTTCTCTTTTCGGGCATCGCCTCCCACCTCTGGCAGGCCTTCATCGTCGGCCGCGCACCGGACGCGCTCGTCGCCGAAGTCGTACGGCGGTACGGAGACGAAGCCATGGCGTCAACCGAGGCGTTCATTACAGAACTCGAGCGCGCCGAAATGCTGACCGATGTGCAACCGGCCTCTGTCGCCGACGCCACGACGGTCGACTGGCCTTCGGTCTTTGCAGCGCCGGCGATCGAACGCTTCGAGGACATCGCCGACATCATCCAGATGGACCCCATCCACGACGTCGATCACGCGCAGGGCTGGCCCAAACGTCGCACTTCCTGAGGACGCGGCGTGTTCCCCAGTGGCATCACCCTCAGGATGAGCCCCTCGGTTCCCGTCACCGTCATCGTCCCCATCCGTAATGCGGCGCGGACGGTGCGCACGGCCATCGAAAGTGTCCTCGGCCAGATCCCTCCCCCCGCCGAAGTGATCTGCGTCGACGGAGCCTCCACCGACCATGGTGCGTCAATCGTTCGGACGCTCGGGGTGGCCGTCTTCCCTCAGCAGGGACGGGGGATAGCAAACGCCCGCAATCAGGGCATTCGTGCCAGCACGTCCCCGTGGGTGGCCTTCTGTGACGCCGACGACCGCTGGGCGCCGGATGCATTACAGGTTCGGCTGCGCTGCCTCACCGCAGCGCCAGGCGCCCGCGCCGTGGTGGGGCGCGTTGTCCGGGAAGCCCTGACCGACACGCCGGCCACACCTGCACAGGCGCAACTGATTGGTCATTCCGTTCCCGGCTTCACTCCGGGCGCCCTCCTCGCGGAGCGCGCCCTGTTTGACGACATCGGCCCGTTCGACGAAACCCTGACCATCGGCGCTGACAGCGACTGGTTCGTCCGGCTCGAGGCCTCTGGCTGGCCTGCGCACCAGCTTGATGACATCGTGCTCTACAAGGGTGTGCGCGACACGAGTCTGTCTGCCGACGTGGCCACGTATCGCCGTGAACTCCTCACGATCGCCCGCCGATTCATCGTCAGCCGCCGCGGTTCCACGCCACGATGAACCTCCTCCACATCATTCCCCGATTCATCGGTGGAGGTCCGGAACGTCACCTGCTGGCGCTCGCCGCAGCATGGCGTCGGGCCGGGCGAGAAGTACGCCATACGTGCATCGTCCTCACGGCTCCGGCGTCGGCGCTCCTCGTCGTCAAGGCACGCCGACTGGGGATCGAGCTCAGGATTGCTCCACCACTTGACGTCATCCGGGAGGCGATGGCGGCCGCCGACGTCGTGGAGATCACGTTCTGGAATCATCCTGCCCTGTACGCGCTGTTGCGCGAGTCGCTCCCGTCGGCGCGCTGGGTGCTGTGCAGTGCTGTCGCCGGCACTACCCCACCCCAGGTGCTCATCGACGCGCTGGGCGAGCACGTGGATGCCGTCATCACTTCAGCATCGGCGAGTCTCCACACACCCGCCCTCGCCGTCGCACAATGCCTCGGCTGTCGCATCGACACACTCCCGTTCCTCGCCGATATGGAGCGGCTCGAGGGATTCCGACCGCAACCACATGACGGTATTCGCGTTGGCTACCTGGGCACAATCGAGACGACAAAGATGCATCCGGCATTCGCTCACCTCGCCGCCAGAGTCAAGACCCCGGACGTGCACTTCGACGTCTACGGTGATGGGTCGTGGTCGGACACGCTGCGCGCGCAGTGCCACGCGCTGGGGATCGCAGACCGCGTCCATTTCCACGGGCACGTCGAGGACATCCGGACGGCATTGGCCACCATGGATATTTTTGGCTATCCCTTGACGCCGGACACCTCCGCAACCTGTGAGAAGGTCATCCAGGAAGCCATGTGGGTCGGGCTGCCCCCAATCGTGCTGGCCAGTTCGGCCCCGGCTTCACTGGTCGAGCACGAGCACACTGGTCTGATCTGCCAGAGCGAGGACGAGTATCCCACCGCGATCGAACGGTTGGCCACCGATGCGGTTCTGCGAACGTCCCTCGCCACCTCGGCGCGCCGTTTCGCGCGCGATCACTTTGATGCGCACCGCAATGCCGCCCGGTTCTTGAGTGTGTTCGAGGAAGTCGGCAGCCGTCCGAGACGCGCGTGGATACCACTGTCTGGTCGCGACGGCACCGGCGCCGCGTGCTTTGTGCAGTCGCTTGGGCACCTCGGCGGCGACTTTGCTACGAGCCTCGCTGGTGTTTCTGCTCGTGACCACGACACAGTGCGCGCGGCTGATGACCGGATCGCGGCTGCATCCGCAGTGCTCGCCCATGGTGAGGGCGGGATCGTCCACTACCGCACAACCTTTCCGCATGATCCGCACCTGCGGCTCTGGAGTGGCCGCCTCTTGATGACCGCCGGACGCCATACGCTGGCACGGCAGGAGTTCGAGGAGGCCATCGCCCTGGGAATCGATCCACGACGCATTCCCTCCTCGGACGCGAGTCACGAACATCAGGCCCATGAGCGTTCATGAGGCAGAGACTATGACGCCCCTCAGGCCACGACCCTGGATCGGACCGGAACCCCACGACCTGCACCGGCTGCTGCTCACCGCGTGCTGGCAACCCACGATGGCTGCACACGCGGCCTGGGAGCAGTGGCTCGGCGCATGCCAGTTTGACGATGAGGACCCGGCCAGTTATGAGCTCGCGGGTCTGGCGGTGGCGCGACTGGGGCCTGCGGCCGGCACGGGGCCGCTTGTCGCGCGCTGCCGCGGATGGAACCGCAGAGCGTGGATGGTCTCCACGATGGCTGAGGAGGTTGTCGGTCGCATCCGCGGCTTCAGTCGGCATCATGGCATCGACGTCAGCCCAGTGGGTGATGTGCTCACCTTCGAGGTCGGCGTGACATTCGCTGGGCGACCGTTCCCGATACGCGCCATCGAACTGCAGGTGCACCACGGCAGTCCCCGAGACATCGAGGCCCTGCATGCCGTCGCGATGCAGGGACCGGCGAGTGTCGCGATTCGCAGCGGGCAATTGCCCGTGTCGCTTCGCACCGACTATCCGCATCGGCTGCTCACGCATCCCGGCGGACGGGCCGCATGGCTGGTCTCACGAAACTGGCGTCGCTATCCCATCGGGCGTGCCCGATGGGTGCTGGAGCTGGTGACAGAGTTGTCGGCGGTGACTGATCCGCACCAGCTGGCTGCGGAGGTGGCCGATGCCGCACAGCAGCTCGACACACTCGCTGCGGTACGGGAGGCGCTTGACTGGCTCTGTGCCGCGGAGCTTGCTGACGAGCGTGTGCGCGTCCTCCGTACCGCAGTCGCGGCGCGGCCACGCTCGCTCCGCTCCCGTCTGCGGCTCTGGCGTGTGCGCCATCCGTGGCCGCCCAACATCCTGAGGCGTCAGTGACCATGCTGCAGCCTCTCAGAGCCGACGAGGTCACCGACTTCTGCACAGCACTCCACTCGGCGTTTTTGCAGGCCGTCGACCGGCAACCGCTGCATCGGCTGGTGTGCGACATCGGAGGCGTCCGCACTGGCCTCCACCTGGCGGGGACGGCTGCGCCGTCGATGTGACCCTCCGTGTGTTCGATTCCAAGGGCAGTGGTGTCGACATTCCGACGTTCCCCCGACCGATGCAGGCCTTGATTGGCTGGCGTGGTCAATGTGCCGCCGAGCCTGGCGTTCGACCGATGGTCTTCTTCGACCACGGGTCCTGCGGGCCCTTTGTGGTGGACACCGCGACCTCCACGGGGATCGTCGCCATCGATGACCTGACGCAGTTGCCGTACTGGATGCTCGCCGCCCCCTTCCGGTCTGAACTGGGCGTCCTGCTGCAGCCCTACGGTATTCAACTCGTGCACGGGGCCGCTGTCGGACGACCTGAGGGTGCCGTGCTGCTGACAGGCTACGGCGGAAGCGGCAAATCCACCACGGCCCTCTCGTGTCTCCGACGAGGACTGACGGTGCTCGGGGATGACTATGTGGCGATCACAGTTCCCGCCCGTCGCGGAACGCCCGCGACGGTGCACCGGGTGTACTCGAGTCTGAAACTGCATCCCCATGAGGTCGATGCACCACCCGCCGTGAACACGGGTGGAGAGAAGATCGTGCTCTTTCCTGAGAGCCACACAGGCGATGCGACGGTCCGTTCGGCGCCCTGTCTCGGCTTCTGGAGTGTTGGTCTTGCGCATGTAGCGGACACGTGGTGTGAGCCCCGGCATCCCGAGGATGTCGCACGCATCGCCACCGCTTCTACCGGACTGCAGATTCCCGGTGACGACCAGGACGCCGCGCGCATCATTCGCACCTGTGCAGAGGCCGCGCTCACCACGCAGCACCTGTGGCTCGGCAGCGACCGCGCTGGTGTAGTGGACGTCATCGAGCGCTACCTCGGGCAACCACTGCTGCCCTCACCGACAGCCGCGACCCCGGTGTGGAAACGTCCCGGTGCGCTCCTCCCCATCTCGGTGATTGTTCCCGTCTACAACGGAACCCGCTTCATCGCCGAGGCCCTCCGCAACATTGCCTCGCAGGGCTACGACCCGCTCGAGATCATCGTGGTGGACGACGGGTCCACCGATGACCTTGTGGAGGTTCTCGGACACATTGATATCCCGCATCGGCTCATCCGTCAGGACAATCGCGGGCCTGCGGCAGCGAGGAACCGCGGCATCCTGGAAGCCACCGGCGCGTGGATCGCCTTCCAGGATGTCGACGATCTCTGGCCACAGGGGGCCCTGCTTCGTCTGGCGCAGGACCTTGCGTTGCATGCGACAGCTCCGGTCGTGCACGGGAAAATTGCCACGATCTACGCTCGCGGCCCTGGAGAGCCATGGGGCATCCTCGCGGCGTATGCAGAGACCTTCCCCTATTCCATTCATGCCGGGCTCTATCGTCGCGACGTGTTCGACCGCGTCGGCATGTTCGACGAGTCTCTCCGCTACGGGGAAGACATGGAGTGGTTTCTCAGGCTGCGCATGCAGGAGCACTCGGTCATGATTCCCGAGGTCATCGTCCAGCGTCGCCGTCACGATTTGAATATGACCAACGATGCGCGCGCGCTGTCGATCGGGTCTCGTGATGCCTGGAAGAAGATTCTGCTGCACGGGGCGCGTGTCCGTCGGCAGCGATAGTTGACCGGGCCGAGCCGTTGACGGCGACGTCCAACACTCTACGCGCAGGACGAGACGACCAAATCGGATGGCAGCACCGAGACCACGACGCAGTATGTCCCGCAGATCGCCTACCGGTACGAGGCGCACGGACAGGAGTGGACGGGCACCCGCATGCACGTGCTGGAGGATACCTCCTACGCAACCCAGAGCGGGGCACAGTCCATCTGTGATCGGTATCCCCTCGGCGCAATTGTTCAGGTTCACGTCGGGCCGACACCGGACGACGGGGCGTATCTCGATGGCCACATCAGCGAAGGCTGGGAAAAAGCTATGGCGGTCGCCCTGGCCGTGCTCCTGGGCGGCGGCGGCCTGCTGATGGTCATCGGGGGCATCGGGATGCTGCTGTCCGGCGGCGAGTAAGAGGCCGACTCTCGCAAGACATCGTGCGGCGGTGCCCCTCTCAGGGGTCTCGCCGTATCCGGCGCCTCCTCGGGCAACTGGCGCAGCACCGGTCCGGTGGGCCCTGATCGGGCACACAGGCAGGCACCGTGGCTGCTGGTCAGTGAGCTGTGATGCGCACGGCGTTGCTCCAGCCCCGTTCCCATCCGTGACATACCGCTGATTCTGAACAAGCCGCTCGAGGGAGGGAATCCGAGGGCGCGGGACGCCCGGTCTCGGGCCGTACTCGAGTCGTCCGACTCAATTGACGAAGGTTGTGAGTACGTCTGTAGTCTGCGGGGACGTGTCATCGGGTGCGTTTGAAATACCGGAGCCCTCGCCGTGCACGGCGTGACACGCCACCTGCGAGCGCTCGGCGGCGCGGTGCTGTGGGGCCTGTCGGTGGTGGTGGCCGCGTCCCAGCCTGCGACTGATGCGACGCTGCGTCCGACGATTGGCGTGGCGCATGGCCTCAATGGCGGGGCGTCTGTGCATTTCGTGGCACCGGCGAGCCCGCGCGTGGCCATCACCGGCTACCGCGTGACGGCGACACCGGTCGCGCCTGACACCGGGGAGCCGTCGG
>JBIIDF010000138.1:0-7508 GCA_044238535.1 Vicinamibacterales bacterium | reverse complement strand
AATTGGCGTCGGCCAGGTCCGCGCGAGGGACGCGGTGCAGGCGGGCCACCGTCGCGAGCGTCTCGCCGCGCTTGACGGTGTGCCACTGCAAGGCGTTGAGCTGGTGAGGTTCGGCCGCCGCACGGCCCCCGCGAACGGCGTCGCCGGTGCCCACCGGCACGCGGACGGCATACTCACCGGGGCGAATGGGCGTGGTCCAGCGCCGAAGTTCCGGATTGAGTTGCTGGATACGGTCAATCGGCGTCGCCGTCCACTCTGCCACCCGGCGCAGGTCGACCGCCGGCGGCAGCAGGACGGTTTCCGCGGCCGTGACCGGCCACTCGGGAATGTCAAAGCCGTACTGGGCAGGATTCCTGGCGATCAGGGCGGCAGCCAGAATCATCGGCACATAGTCGCGCGTCTCGCGAGGCAAGTAGCGGGTGCTGGCGGTCAGCGACCAGAAATCGCGCTTGCCGCTGCGCTTCATCGCCCGCTGCACCCGACCCGGTCCCCCGTTGTAGGATGCCATCGCGAGATGCCAGTCGCCGAACATCCCGTAGAGGGTCTTGAAGTAGCGGGCCGCGGCCACCGTCGACTTCTCGGGATCGGCACGCTCGTCGAGAAACCAGTCGGCCTTCAGCTCGTTCTCGAGAGCTGTCCTTCTCATGAACTGCCAGACCCCACGGGCTTTGGTGCGTGACAGCGCCGACGTCTTGAACGCACTCTCCACCAGCGGCACATACGCGAGGTCGGTGGGCAGGCCTTCCGACTGGAACACGTCACGCACCATCGGCAGATACTGAGCACCCCGAGCCAGCCCTTCCGTCAGAAACTCCCGCAGCCGTCCCTGGAAGATTTCGACCCACCGCAACACCCGGTCGTCCGAGGGAATCGGGAGGTCGTGCTCTGTGGTCTGCAGGTCGGCCTCGACGGCAGACGCGGTGACGGTATCCGGGACCACGGCATCCGAGTCGTCCAGCGCCAGCAACGTATCGATGGAGGCGGGTTCCGAGAGGGCTTCGGTGAAGCCGTTGCCGGCGTCAAATGCGTCCTGCTCGAGTTGACTGATCCGGTCCACCAATCTGAACAGATGGGCAGACAGCCGTGGGTCCCGGCGCACGTCATCCGGAGCGCCGAGTAACCGGTCCACGGCGGCGTCGAAGGCCTCACGCGCCTCGCCCAGGTGTCCCTGCGAGAGTTCTCCGGTTCCGCGCACCACGTCCTGGTCGGCCAGTGCCAGCTGGGAGTCCACCGGGTCGACAAGCGCGGGCACGGATGCCGCGGCCGCGGTCGCTGGCGCCTCAGGCAGAGCCTGGGGAAGCGATGGCGGCTGCGACGCGACAGGCGCCCGGGCCGCGCATGCGGCCCCTCCTGCCATCAGGACGCACACGGTCAACCGGGCCATGGTCCCGGGCCCCGATCGTCGGCCCGACATGCGGTCACACATTCTGCTCACCGTATCACTCGACCCGAGCCGGTGCAACGCCGTGCGGTTCCGGGAACGTCGTCTCCACCCAGCGCAACGTGTGCGTGGTGGCGGCAGCATCTCTGGCCGCGGGCGTGATGATCGTCCGCGGCCCGATGGCGATGGTGGTCCCCTGCGCCAGCGCCGCCCGGACATCGTCTTCGCACACGACCCGAGCCGGCAGGTCCGCCGTGACCGATGGGACCTGAACCGATGTCCCCTCCGTGGCAGGCGGAGGACCATAGCCTTTCTGCGCCAGGAATCGCGCCACCCGCGAGTGCAAGGCCGCCGGTGGCTCGACGCGCGCACCCGGCGAGGGGGGGCGAATGCCGTAAGCGAGCCGTTTGAGGTTCAGCAGGTGCCGCGGTGTGATGTTGTCGGAGGTGCTGTTCCCCCCGAGGCCCCCGCACCCGAGGGTCAGGGCCGGGGGCAGGCCGGTGGTCAGCCCAATCGAGCCGTGCGTGGTGGGCGTGTTGACAACAATGCGGAAGGCCGGTTTCTGGAGTCCGAACGCGAGGATGATGTCCTCGTTGGTCGAGTGAATCGACATCGTGTGCCCCAGTCCCCCGTATCGCAGAATCTGGGTGCAACGCTCGCATCCCTCACGCCAGTCTTCCACCACGTAGTACGACAGCACGGGACACAGCTTTTCGATCGAGAGCGGAAACGCTTTCCCGACGCCGCCAAGCTCGGCGACCAGCACACGGGTGCCCGGAGGCACCGTCAGACCGGCGCGCTCGGCGATCGTGACGGCACTGCGCCCGACCAGGTCGGGCGCGGGCAATCGACGCGAGGTGACGAGCACGGCGGCGAGAGCATCGGCCTCGGCGGCCGAGAGGAAATGTGCCCCCTCCGTCATCAGCGCGTCCCGCAGCGCGCGGTCGACGGCCCGGTCCACGACCACGGAGTTGGGCGACGAGCACAACACCCCGTGGTCGAAGCACTTGCCCAGAACAATGTCGCGCGCCGCCTGCCGCAGGTCAGCGCTGCGCTCGACATAGCAAGGGGCATTCCCCGGTCCCACGCCGTAGGCCGGCTTGCCCGTGCTATACGCGGCCCGCACCAGCCCCATCCCCCCGGTGGCCAGAATCAGGGCAACGCCCTTGGCCCGCATCAGCGCGTCGGTCCCTGCCAGCGTCACGGTGCGCATCCAGGAAATGGCATCCGGAGGCAGCCCGGCTGCCACCGCGGCCGCCTTCATGATCGAGGCCGTCTGTTCGATGGCACGGGCAGCCGACGGATGCGGGCTGACAATCACGGCGCATCGCGCCTTGATGCAGATCAGCAGCTTGTAAATGGTCGTGGACGTCGGGTTCGTGGACGGGATGATGGCGGCCACCACCCCGAAGGGCTCGGCAATTTCAACCAGACCTCGCTCGGGGTCCCGGTGGACGACACCCACCGTGCGCATGGGCCGGATGTAGGCGTGCACATCGCGCGCGGCAAAGAGGTTCTTCTGTACCTTGTCGGCGACCACGCCGAATCCGGTCTCCTCGACGGCGAGACGGGCCAGCGCCTCTGCGTGGGGAACGACGGCCGTGGCCATGGCGTCGACGATGGCGTCGATGCGTTCCTGCGGCAGTTCGGCCAGCACGGTCTGTGCCTGGCGTGCACGCGTGGTCAGGGGCTCGACGTCGGCAATCGACTCGGCATCTCGTGTGCCGGAAGCATCGATCGGCCCGTGCTGGGGGCGAGTGGTCACCGGGGCGGCAGGAGGCGTTCGACGTCCGGATGCGGACGGGGGATGACGTGGACCGAGATCAGCTCACCAACACGGCGCGCCGCCGCGGCGCCGGCGTCGACGGCGGCCTTCACAGCCCCGACATCGCCGCGGACCAGCACCGTGACGTATCCCGCCCCGATGTACTCACTGCTGAGGAGAGAGACATGCGCCGTCTTGACCATCGCATCGGCGGCTTCCACCGCACCGATGAAGCCACGGGTTTCGATGAGACCAAGGGCGTCGCGCGGAATATCCATTGCCGTCCGGCATGATATTCTTCGCAGTCGACGTTATGCAACGACGACTCTTCGTACAATCAGGTGTTATCGCCGCCCTGGCGGTCACAATGACGGTGGTGGCTGCCTGCGGTGGCACAGGGCAGGCCGGCCCGGCCGTCGCGTCTATGTCGGTGGCGCTGTCGCGTCCCCGGGTCGCCCTCGGAAGCCCGGTGGACGTGACATACCGGTTCACCGTGGCAGAGACTGCGCCGTCACTCGCCGGACGGAAGGTGTTCGTGCATATCCTCGACGCCAACGAGGAACTGCTGTTCACCGACGACCACGCCCCGACGCCCGTGACGGCCGAATGGAAGCCCGGCCAGACGATTGAGTACACGCGGACGGTGTTCGTGGGGCGGTTTCCGTACCTGGGCGCCGCGCAGGTGGTTGCAGGCCTCTACGATCCCACCAATGGCGCGCGGGTCATCCTGAGCAATACCGACCGGGGTGACCACTCCTACAAGATGGCCGATTTCGAGCTGGCCCCGCAGTCCGAGAATGTGTTTTTGGTCTACAAAGACGGCTGGCATCCTGCCGAGGTCGTGACACAGGGCGAACAGCGCACCGAATGGCAGTGGACGAAGAAGGAAGCCACGATGGGGTTCCGTAACCCACGCCGCGACGTGACGCTGGTTCTGCAGATTGATAACCCCAACCGCTCCTCAGCCGCGGCCCGCGGCATGGAAATCCGGCTGGACGACCAGGTGATCGCCACGCTTCCGGTCTCCGCTGAGGCACCGACGGTGCACAAGGTGCCGCTCTCGTCTGCGCAGCTGGGAACGGCTGAAATGGTGGAGCTCCGGTTTGTGGCCGACCAGACGGTCGTGCCGGCGGCCGATCCCGGTTCCGGGAGCGGTGATGCCCGAGAACTCGGGGTTCGGGTGTTCCACGCGTTCATTCAGTAAGGTCCCGTGCAGCAGCCCGCAAGACTGGCCGTCTCTCTCGTCTCCTGGCTTGCGGGCCTCTGTGTCGCCATCGCGACACCGGCCAGCGCCGACCGTCTGGTGCTCACCACCGGAAGGACGATGGTGGTGGCCTCGGCCAGCCTCGAGGGCGACACGTGGGTCGTGCGGCTCAAGGCGGGAGGCGAGGCCCGCATCGGAGCCAGTCTGGTCCGCGAGGTGGAGTTCCGTGATGACACGCCTCCGGCCCCACCGGCCCCGGCCGCACCAGTCATTCTCCCCGAGACCCGGTCGAATGCACCCTCGCCTGAGGCCCTGGCCACACGGCCCTTTGCCGCGCTGATTGCGCAGGCCGCGACAACGCATGGGGTGGATGCGGCGCTCGTGCATGCGGTCATCGAAACCGAGTCGAACTACAACCCACGGGCCAGGTCGCCGAAGGGCGCCAAGGGGCTCATGCAACTGATGCCGGACACCGCTCGGACCTACGGCCTGCGGAATCCATACGACCCGGCGGGGAACATCGACGCCGGCGTGAGATACCTGCGCATGCTGCTTGATCGCTTCGAACTGAGGCTGGCGCTGGCCGCCTACAATGCAGGCCCCGGTGCGGTGGAACGTGCGCGCGGCCTGCCGCCCTGGGCGGAGACGACCGCCTACGTGGCGCGCGTCACTAGGCTGCTCGGCCACTAGGCGTCGGTCGTCCTCGGTCGTCGATTTCGTGTAACATCGCAGAAGTCAGCCCTGTACCGATGGAATACCGTTGCCGGCTCGGCACACCGTCGGGCGAAATCATCGAAGGCGTCTACGTCGCAAGCTCCGAGGCGGCCCTCAGGCAGGAGCTCGAGGGCAAGGGCTTGCATGTCCTGTCCATGCGGGCGCGCTCCCGGCTCGCGGCGCTGTCCATTGGCCGACGGTCCGCCACCATTCCCCGGCATGAGTTTCTGGTCTTCAACCAGGAACTGGCCACGCTGCTGAAGGCCGGCATGCCGCTCGTGCAGTCGCTGGAGATTCTCAGCGTGCGGCTGACGCACCCGGTGTTCAAGGCCGTCGTCGACGACATTCATCAGAAAGTGCGGGGCGGCACAGCCCTGTCCGATGCGTTTGCCGCGCACGGCGACCTGGTGCCCACGGTCTACACCGCGTCGCTGATGGCGGGGGAACGCTCAGGAAACCTGGATGCGGTGCTGCGTCGGTTCGTGTCGTATTCCAAGGTCATCGACACCGTGCGTGCCAAGACCAAGTCCGCCTTGATTTATCCGGTGATCCTGATCGGGTTGGCGTTCGCGCTGGTCAGCATCATCGCAGTGAAGGTCGTGCCAAGCTTCGCCGATTTCTACGCCAGTTTCGACGCCGAGCTGCCCGTGGCGACGCGCGCCATCATCGCCGTGTCGGATATCATTCGGGGTCAGTTCCTGTTGATCCTCGCCACCGTTGGCGGCGCGGTGGTCGCCGCGGCGGCCTGGCTGCGGCAGCCCGGTCAACAGGCGAAACTCGACCGATGGCTGCTCTCGGCGCCGGTGGTGGGCGACGCGCTGCACAAGTTCGCGACGTCGCAGCTGGCGCGCACGCTCGCGACCCTGCTGGGCGGCGGCATTCCGCTGGTGCACGCCCTCGATATCGCGGCCCGGTCAACCGGCAACCGCTACCTCGGCGAGGAGCTGGTTGTGGTGGCACAGCGCGTGAGAGAAGGGCAGGGATTTGCCGCGACGCTGGCGAGTCGGGGGACAGTGCCCGATGTCGCCCTGAAGATGATTGATGTCGGCGAGTCGACCGGCGCGTTGCAGGAGATGCTCAACAGCCTGGCGGACTTCTACGACGAGGAAATCGAGACGGCCGTGTCGCGGTTTGTGGCGCTGATTGAGCCGGCGCTGCTGGTCATCATGGGCATTGTGATTGCCGCCGTGGTGCTGGCCCTCTACATGCCCATTTTCCAGCTCAGTTCCGTGGTGGGAGGCGCAGGATCATGACCCAGGTCACCACGCCCGAGACCGACCTGCTCGATCCGGATACCCTCATTGACGAGGCGGACCCGGACATCGGGGAAGCCGCGCGGGCCGAAGACGTGGCACGCGCCCGCCGCCTGGCGGAGCGATACCGGCTCGACTTCCTCGACATGAACGAGTTCCGAATCGACCAGGAACTGTTCCGGTCAATTCCTGCCGACCTGATGTTGCGCTACGGATTCATTCCCAGCCGGCGTGAAGGCAAGGCGATGGTCATCGTCGTCTCGGACCCGAGCGACCTGCCGATGATCGACGAGCTGAGCGGCCTGCTCGGCACGCCCGTACGGGTCATGGTCGGGGCGCGCAGCGCCATTGAGTCCATCCTGAAGAAGAGCGAGAGCTCCCAGCGGTTGCTGGACGAGGCCACCCAGGAATTTCAGCTGCAGGTCCTGCGCGAGGACGAGAGCGGCGATG
Organism: Vicinamibacterales bacterium; assembly: GCA_044238535.1. Classification (GTDB taxonomy): domain Bacteria; phylum Acidobacteriota; class Vicinamibacteria; order Vicinamibacterales; family UBA2999; genus VFZN01. The sequence goes on along the minus strand of JBIIDF010000138.1, from coordinate 741 downwards.
ACCAGCTCAGTCTCGAGCGGCTCACGAATGATGACAGCCCGGTCATCAAACTGGTCCACCGCACCATCTTTACGGCTATCCAGAGGCGGGCCAGCGATATTCATATCGAGACCCAGGACGATGCGGTCTACGTGAAGTATCGGGTGGACGGCGTGCTGCAGCCGGCCATGCGTCCCATTGCCAAGCGGTTTCACGGCGCCATCATCTCGCGGATCAAGGTCATGGCCGAGCTGGACATCGCCGAGAAGCGTGTCCCACAGGACGGCCGTTTCAAGCTGCGGGTGCCGGGCGGCAAGACCATCGACTTCCGTGTGTCGGTGATGCCGTGCGCCCATGGCGAAGACTCGGTCATCCGTATCCTCGACAAGCAGTCGGTCAGTGAACAGTTCACTGAATTGCGACTCGATATTCTGGGCTTTCCCGAGCAGGAACTGACGCGCTTCCGGAAGTTCATCCGCGAGCCCTACGGCATGGTGCTGGTCACGGGGCCGACCGGTTCGGGAAAGACGACATCGCTCTACGCAGCGCTGGCGGAGATCCGGTCACCAGAAGACAAGATCATCACGATTGAAGATCCGGTGGAGTATCAGCTCCGCGGCATCACACAGATCCCCATCAACGAGAAGAAGGGACTCACGTTCGCACGCGGCCTGCGCTCGATCCTGCGCCACGACCCCGACAAGATCATGGTCGGGGAAATCCGCGACCCGGAAACCGCACAGATTGCGATTCAGTCAGCAC